>JAEYUT010000380.1 GCA_023432305.1 Actinomycetes bacterium | reverse complement strand
CGCTCGTCGGCTCGTCGAGCACGAGCACTCCGGCACCCCGCCCGAGCGCGTAGAGCGACCGTGCGATCGCGACCCGCTGCCACTGCCCGCCCGAGAGATCGACGCCTCCGTCGTAGCCGCGTGAGAGCACGGTGTCGAGACCCGCTGGAAGCTCGTCGAGCACATCGGAGATCGCCGCGCGCCGGGCGGCCTCGTGCACGGCGCTCTCCCCCGCATCGGCCCAGACGGCCCCGAGGGCGATGTTGTCGCGCGCCGACAGCTCGTACCGCACGAAGTCCTGGAAGATCACCGATACGGAGCGCCGCCACACGTTCGGGTCGAGATCGCGGATGTCGACGCCGTTCGCGGTGATCCGCCCGCCGGTCGGCTCATACAGCCGGGTGAGCAGCTTCACGAGCGTGGTCTTTCCTGCGCCGTTCACCCCGACGAGCGCGGTCGAACGTCCCGATTCCAGCTCCAGGTCGAGGCCGTCGAGCACGGCACGAGAGCTCCCGGGGTAGCGGAACGAGACGTTCTCGAAGCGGATCGTGAGGGGCTCGCCCAGCGGCAGGCGGTCGTCGTCTCGCGCCCCCGTCGCGCTGACCTCGTCCACCGTGAGCTGGTCGCGACGCGCCTCGACGCGTTCGAGCGCGGCGAGGATCTGGGCGCCGAACTGCGTCAGCACATCGGCTTCGGGGTAGTACTGGCCGAGCATGACGGCGAGGGCGACGGCCTGGGTGCCGAGAGCGACGCCCGCGATGTCGATCGCTCCCTCGCTCGCGAGCGCCGCCATCGCGATGAGCACCCCGAGCACGACCGCGAGCCCAGCGATCGTGAACCCGATGTACGGGCGGAAGAAGATGCGTCGGCGTTCCGCGGCGACGCGGCCGAACATCGCCAGATAGGGCGCGCGGGTGCGCTCGGCGATCCACGGCGCGAGGTCGAAGACGCGCAGCTCCTTCGCCGACCCGGGGCCGGTGCCGAGGTCGAGGAAGTACTCGTACTCGCGGCTGTCGCGCGCGACGTCATCCCACACCGTCGAGTACTTGCGCATCCCGCCGCGCTGCCCGTAGCGGAAGATGAGCGTCACGAGGAGGATGCCGATCCCCGCCCACCAGCCGACGACCGTGCTCACGATCACCACGAGCCCGGCGAGCTGCGTGTAGCGGGCGAGGAGGGCGACGAGGCCGCCGGCGCCCGATCCGGGGGTCGCCCAGTCTGCTTCGAGGAACCGGGTGGCGGCGTCGAGGTGGTCGAGGAACTCCTGGTCCTCGAGAACGGCGATGCCGGTCGTCGAGGAGGCGACGCGCACCAGATCGTCGCGCACGAGACCGTCGAGTCGCCGCTTCAGCAGCTGTGAGAGCGCTCCCACGAGGGGGCCGAGAAGCTGCTGGACGGTGAAGATCGCGGCCGCGACGACGAACGAGACGACGAGCGACGTCCAGGCCGCGCCACCCGTGCCCTCGGCGACGACTGCCGGAACAAGGGCGATGAGGGCGCTCGTGGCGAGCACGAACGCAACGGGAAGCAGCCCGGAGACGACGTTGAGGGCCACCAGCAGCCAGACGAGCCACACGGGTCCGCGGCGCAGCAGCGCGACCAGCCGCAGTCGCGGCCGCACGGCATCATCCCACCAGTTTGAGAGCATCGCTCAGTCCTCCCGAGGTGGCCACGCTAGTGGATGCGGAAGCGGGCTCGCCAGCGCCGCGCGGGAGATCGGTGCCGAGGGTCAGGCGACGGCCTGGCGATGCACCAGCTCGCGCGCGAGCTGGCGGTACTGCTCAGCACCCTGATGGTCGGGCGCGTAGGAGGTGATGGGGGCCGCCGCGACGGAGGCGTCGGGGAACTTCACGGTGCGGTTGATGACGGTCTCGAGCACGCGATCGCCGAACGCCTCGACGACGCGCTCGAGCACCTCGCGCGAATGCAGCGTGCGTGCGTCGTACATCGTGGCGAGGATGCCGTCGAGCTTGATCGCGGGGTTGAGGCGGTCGCGCACCTTGTCGATCGTCTCGACGAGAAGCGCGACTCCGCGCAGTGCGAAGAACTCGCACTCGAGCGGAATCAGCACGCCGTGAGCCGCCGTGAGCGCATTCACGGTGAGCAGCCCGAGCGAGGGCTGGCAGTCGATGAGGATGACGTCATAGTGGTCGCTCACCTGGCGCAGCACGCGCGCGAGGATCATCTCGCGCGCTACCTCGTTCACGAGATGGACTTCGGCCGCCGAGAGGTCGATGTTCGCGGGGATGACGTCGAGGCCCGGAGTCGAGGTGTGCTGGATCGCCGCCTGGGCGTCTTTCGCGGTGCCGAGCAGGAGGTCGTAGATCGTCGTGACGTCGTGCGTCTGCACGCCGAGTCCAGCAGAGAGCGCTCCCTGCGGGTCGAAATCGATGGCGAGCACTCTGCGGCCATAGGCAGCAAGCGACGCGCCGAGGCTGATCGTCGTCGTCGTCTTGCCGACACCGCCCTTCTGGTTGCAGAGCGCGATGATGCGCGCAGGGCCGTGGCTCGAGAGCGGTCGCGGCTCGGCGAATCGCGTGAGCGGACGACCCGTCGGGCCGAGTTCGACTCCGAGATCCTCGAATCCGGAGAGTTCCGTGACGTCCTCCCGCTGCGCGCTCATGGGGCGAGTCTACGTCCGCGTTCGAGGCCCTCCCGGGCGCGACAGGCGCACCGCGACACGGTTCGCCTCACCCTTAACCAGAGCTTGAGACTCACTGCTCCCGGGCACGCGGATGCGCCAGCTGGTACGCGTCACGGAGCCCATCGATCGACACATGCGTGTAGAGCTGCGTCGTCGCCACACTCGCGTGCCCCAGCAGCTCCTGCACCACACGCACATCGGCTC
>JAEYUT010000324.1 GCA_023432305.1 Actinomycetes bacterium | reverse complement strand
AACTTGAGCCCCGCGGCCTCGCCGCGCTCGCGCTCGGCGTCATCCGCCGGCGCGAGACGCCCCTGGATGAGCCCGCCGAGAGCCTTGACGGCGCACGCCGTGGCGACACCCTCCGGGCTGCCGCCGGTTCCCACGCACATGTCGAGGTCGCCGTCGATCGATGCCGCCGCGATGCCGCCGCCCACATCGCCATCGAGGAGCAGACGCACGCCGGCCCCCGCCGCGCGGATGTCGGCGATCAGCTTCTCGTGACGCGGGCGATCCAGCACGCCCACCGCCAGATCGCCGATGCGCTTGCCGGACGCCTTCGCGAGAGCCCGCAGGTTGTCGCCGATGGGGCGACGGATGTCGACGATGTCGATTCCCGCGGGCCCCGTGACGATCTTCTCCATGTAGAACACGCTCGACGCGTCGAGCATCGTGCCGCGGTCGGATGCCGCGATCATCGAGATCGCGTTCGGGCGGCCGGCAGCCGTGAGCGAGGTGCCGTCGATCGGGTCGACGGCGATGTCGCACTCGGGGCCGTCGCCGGTTCCCACGACCTCGCCGTTGTAGAGCATCGGCGCCTTGTCCTTCTCGCCCTCGCCGATCACGACGGTGCCGCGGAACGCGACGGTGCCGAGGAACGCGCGCATGGCGTCCACTGCGGCCCCGTCGGCGGCGAGCTTGTCACCTCGACCCACATACTCCGAGGCGCGGATCGCCGCAGCCTCGGTCGCGCGCACGAGCTCGAGCGCGAGGTTACGGTCAGGGACAGCGGTGCCGAGGACGAAGCTCACGCAACAGCCTTTCGTGTGGAGCCGGTGAGCTCCGTGAGTCGATCGCGGAGTCCGGTCAGTTGGCGACGCAGCGCGTCGGGGAGTCGGTCGCCGAACTGTGCGAGGAATTCCTCGGTGTCGTCGGCTTCATCGAGCAGCGCGCCCGGATCGATCCGGAACAGCTCCGCCCACTGCTCGTCGGATAGTCCCGCGGCGCGGTAGTCGATCGAGTCGCCTGCGGGAGCGCGTCCGATGGGGGTGTCCACCGACGGAGCTTCGCCTGCGATCCGCTCGACGATCCATTCGAGCACTCGACCATTCTCACCGAAGCCCGGCCACAAGAATGACCCATCAACATCCCGACGGAACCAGTTCACCTGGAAGATGCGCGGGGCGTTGCCCGTGCGACGCAGGCGCGTTCCCATGTCGAGCCAGTTCTGGAAGTAGTCGCCCATGTTGTAGCCGCAGAACGGCAGCATCGCGAACGGGTCGCGGCGCAGCTCGCCCAGGGTGCCCTCGGCCGCCGCGGTGCACTCGGACGCAATCGTCGCGCCCAGGAACACGCCGTGCTCCCAGTCACGCGCCTCCATCACGAGCGGCACATTCGATGCCCGCCGCCCCCCGAAGATGATCGCGTCGAGCATCACGCCATCCGGGTGATCCCAGTCGGATGCGATCGACGGGCACTGATCGGCAGCCACCGTGAAGCGCGAGTTGGGGTGCGCGGCAGGCTCACCCGACTCGGGCGTCCACGGGTTCCCCTGCCAGTCGATGAGCCCCTCAGGGACCTCCTTCGTGAGCCCCTCCCACCAGACATCGCCGTCGGGGCGCAGAGCCACATTCGTGAAGATCGTGTTGCCCCAGAGGGTGTCGATGGCCGTCGGGTTCGTGTCGCGCCCCGTTCCGGGAGCGACGCCGAAGAACCCTGCCTCCGGGTTGATGGCGCGCAAGCCCCCGTGCGGGCCGGGGGCCAGCCACGTGATGTCGTCGCCGAGAGTCTCGACGGTCCAGCCAGGCAGCACCGAGCGCAGCATCGCGAAGTTGGTCTTTCCGCACGCCGACGGGAAGGCCGCGGCGACGTGGAAGCGGCGCCCCTTCGGGTCGGTCACGCGCAGCAGCAGCATGTGCTCCGCCATCCAGCCCTCGTCACGCGCCATGACCGAGGCGATGCGCAGCGCGAACGACTTCTTCGCGAGGATCGCGTTGCCGCCGTACGCGGAGCCGAACGACATGATCTCGCGCGATTCGGGGAAGTGGCAGATGTACTTGGTCTCGTTGCTCGGCCACGGGACATCCTCCTGGCCTGCCTCGAGCGGAGCGCCGACCGAGTGGAGGGCCGGGACCCAGCTCGCGCCGTCGCGGATGAGTTCGAGGACCTCGTCGCCGACACGGGTCATGACCGTCATGCTCGCCACGACGTACGCGGAGTCGGTGACCTGCACGCCGATGCGCGAGAGGGAGCCGCCGACCGGTCCCATCGAGAACGGAAGAACGTACATGGTGCGCCCGCGCATGGAACCCCGGAAGAGCTCCCGGAGCTCGGCCCGCATGGCCTCCGGTTCGCGCCAGTTGTTGGTGGGCCCCGCGTCCTCCTCCTTCTCGGAGCAGATGAAGGTGCGGGACTCGACTCGGGCGACATCCGACGGCGCGCTGCGCGCCAGGAAGCTGTTGGGACGCAGCTCGGGGTTCAGGCGGATGAGGCGCCCTTCGTCGACGAGCTGCTCCAGCAGCGCCTCGTGCTGCTCGCGGGAGCCGTCGATCCAGACCACGCGTTCGGGCTGGAGCAGCTCAGCCTGCTCCGCCACCCACTGATCGAGGTCGATCGCGGGAGCCGGGCGGGGAACGCTGGTGAGCGCCGGTGCCATGAGAACCTCCGTGAAGAATCGGTTGTGATTCCACTCTGCAGGCACTCAAACCGCACCTGTCGCCAAATGGGGGTGAAACAATCGCGATTCTTGCCATAATGTCGAACGTGGCCGATCTCATCACCCTGGGTCAGCGGATCCGACATTTCCGCACCTCTGCGGACCTCACCCTCGGCGAGCTGGGCGACGCCGTGGGCGTCTCAGCAAGCCAGCTGTCGCTCATGGAGAACGGCAAGCGGGAGCCGCGTCTCAGCCTGCTGACCGCGATCGCCGAGCACCTCCGGATCCCGCTCAGTTCCCTGCTCGACGACGCACCCCCCTCCCCGCGCGCCGCCCTCGAGATCGAGCTCGAGCGCGCGCAGTCGAGCGCGCTCTACGCGGAGCTCGGGCTCCCCCTCGTGCGACCGGGCCGCACGATGCCCGATGAGACCCTGGCCGCCCTCGTCGGACTGCACCGCGAGCTCGAACGTCGCTCGCGCGAGGCGATCGCCACCCCCGAGGAGGCGCGCCGCGCCAACACCGAGCTGCGCGCCCGGATGCGCGAGCGCGACAATCACATCCCCGAGATCGAGGAGCTCGCGGAGCGCGTCATGCGCGACGTCGGCTACGAGCGCGGCGCCGTGACGCACCGCATGGTCGCCCGCATCGCCCAGAGCCTCGGGTTCGAGCTCGTCCACGTGCACGATCTGCCGCACTCCGCGCGCTCCGTGACGGATCTCGAGAACGGCCGCATCTACCTGCCTCCGGCTTCCATCCCCGGCGGTCACGGCCTCCGCTCGATGGCGCTGCAGGCCGTTGCGCACCGCCTGCTCGAGCATGAGCCGCCGCGCGACTACGCCGAGTTCCTGCAGCAGCGGCTCGAGATCAACTACTTCGCCGCCGCGTGCCTCATGCCGCGCACGCAGGCGGTCACGTTCCTCAGCCAGGCGAAAGCGGATCGCGACATCGCGATCGAGGACTTCCGCGACGCATTCGGCGTCACCCACGAAGCCGCCGCGCTGCGCTTCACCAACCTCGCGACCGCGCACCTGGACATGCGCGTGCACTTCCTGCGTGTGGGCGACGACGGCGCCGTCGCGAAGGCCTACGAGAACGACGGACTGCGTCTGCCGACGGATGTCACCGGCGGCGTGGAGGGCCAGATCGTGTGCCGCTACTGGTCGGCGCGCACCGCGTTCGCCCGCACCAACCGCACCACCGAGTTCTACCAGTACACCGACACCCCCGTCGGGACGTTCTTCGAGTCGACCCAGACGGGCACGAGCGCCACCGACGAGTTCTCGATCACGATCGGCGTGCCGTTCGACGAGTCCAAGTGGTTCCGTGGTCGCCACGAGACTCGGCGCGAGCAGTCGCGCTGCCCCGACGCCAGCTGCTGCAAGAAGCCGCCCCGCGAGCTGTTCGAACGGTGGACGGGCAAGGCGTGGACGAGCGCCAAGGTGCACGCCCACATCTTCAGCCCGCTGCCGAGCGGCACCTACCCCGGCGTCGACGACCGCGAGCTGTTCGAGTTCCTCGAGGCGCACCGCGACGGCGACTGAGCTCGCCCGCCGTCGGTCAGCTCGAGGGGGAGGCCTCGCGCTCGGGGCGGAAGACGCGCGCGACGACGGGCCAAACGAGCGCTCCCGTCACGACGGTGACCGCCACCGAGCCGATCGTCGTGAGCGCGATGCCGAGGGCCGCGTTCGCGAGGATCTGGGCCACCGAGGCGCTCGTGCCGAAGAGGAGGCCCCCGAGCGCGCCGAGCGAGGCGCTCAGGAGGGTCGCGATGACCAGTCCCACCGGGAACGCGATCGCCGTCACCATGCCCGGCCGCGCGACGCCGTGCGAGCGCAGCACGAAGAAGCTCACCAGCGCACCCGCGATGAGGAATGCGGCGCCGATGATCGCCAGGGCGAGGGTCACGGTGCTCACCGCCCCCGGCTCGATCGAGGCGAGCGTCGTGTTGGTCTCCTCCGCCGCGCCCTTACCGCTCACCGCGTTGGCGATGACGACGGCGACCGTGCGGATGATGGTGTTGAGGTACCAGACGGCGAGCGGCACCGCGAGCATGAGGATCCCGGCGGTCGCGAGCGGCAGAGCGATGGCGCCCGCGACATTGGCGCCTCGGCGAGCGCGCTGCTCAGGGGTCGCCGGCTTCTCGGACCTCACCGGCTTCCCGGAAGTCGCCACGGGGGCGGGAATCGCCTCCTCCGCCGCGATCTCCTCGGCGGCCAGCTCGCGCGGCTCGGGGATCGCGACCTCCGGCAGCACCTCGGGCGTCATGCCCGGGACGATCTGCCCCGCGGGCGCGGCGGGAGCCTCGGGGATCTCCGCGGCGTCGGGAGTCTCGGCGGGAGTCGGTGCTGCAGTGTCGTCGCTCACGGCACCATCATGCCGCTCGGACGACGCGAACGCGACGGATGCCGGCGTTCCGCCTACGCTCGGTGCATGGCCGTCAGCCCCCGTCAGCGGATCGCCGTCCTGTGCGGCACAGGAGCCCACACCGACCGCTGGCATGACCTGCCCGCGACCAGCCGCTCGCTCGCCGAGGCGATCGCCGTCGCCACGGGAGCGTCGGCTCAGGTGCGCGGCCTCGATGAGCTCTCGAACCTCGGCCAGCCGGACGCGATCGTCGTGAACGCCTCCGGCGATCTGGATGCTCCCGCCGTGGATTCGCGACCGATCGTCGATGTGCTCCTCGCGCTGCACGCCGCCGGCGTGTGCCTGCTCGCCGTGCACTCCGCCGCCTACGCGTTCCGCGACGATGCCCGCTGGGCGTCGCTCCTCGGCGGACGCTGGGTGCCCGGTGTCTCGGGCCACCCGCCCATCGGCACGTCGACCATCGACCTCGCGCCTGTCGATGCCGCGGCACCGCAGAGCTTCACCGTGTTCGACGAGCGCTACACGGATCTCGAGGTCGCCGTCGATGCGACCGTCGTCGCGAGCCATCGGCACGAGGGGCGCGCGCATCCGCTCGCCTGGACCCGCTCCGGCGGGCTCGTCGCGTACAGCGCGCTCGGCCACGATCCGCGCAGCCACACCTCCGCAGGGCACCGCGCGCTGCTCGCGCGACTCCTCAGCGCATCCGCGTGACCGGGCCGCGGCAGAGGAACACGAAGCCGGGGCGACTCCATCCACCAGTGGTCGCCCCGGCCTCGCGCCCGATCGACGGCGTCAGCCGCGGCCGGCGCGCCGCTTGTTGAAGACGTCGAAGGCGACGGCGAGAAGCAGCACGAGGCCCTTCACGGCCTGCTGCCACTCGATGCCGATGCCCATGATCGACATGCCGTTGTTGAGCACGCCGATGATGAGACCGCCGATGATGGCGCCCGCGATCGTGCCGACGCCGCCCTGCACTGCGGCGCCGCCGATGAATGCGGCCGAGATCGCCTCGAGCTCGAAGCCGTCACCGGCCTTCGGGCCCGCGAGGTTGAGGCGCGCGGTGAAGATGAGCCCCGCGAGCGCCGCGAGCACACCCATGTTGACGAACAGCCAGAAGTCCACCCGGCGCGTCTTGATGCCCGAGAGCTCGGCGGCGTGGCGGTTGCCGCCGATCGCATAGATGTGGCGTCCGAAGACGCTGCGGTTCATCACCACGCCGTACACGAGCACGAGCACGGCGAGGATGATGAGGGTCACCGGGATGCCCTTGTACGAGGCGAGAGAGTAGGCGAAGAAGCCGATCGCCGCACCCACGAGCACGAGCTTCGCAATCCACCAGGCGAGGGGCTCGACCTCCTGGCCGTACTGGATGCGACCGCGACGCGAGCGCGTCTGCTGGATCACGAGCGCGATGAACGCGAGCGCGCCGACCCCCAGCGTGAGCGGGTCGAGCTCGAAATCACCGAAGACGTCGGTGACGAAGCCGTTGCCGATCGCACGGTACTCGGTGGGGAACGATCCGATGTTCTTGTTGCCGAGCACCACGAGCGCGAGGCCCCGGAAGATGAGCATGCCCGCGAGCGTCACGATGAACGCGGGGATGCCGACATACGCGATCCAGAACCCCTGCCACGCACCGACGAGTGCGCCGATGCCGAGCGAGAGGATGATCGAGAGCCACCACGGCAGCCCCCAGTGCACCGCGAAGACGCCGGAGCAAGCGCCCACGAACGCGGCGACCGATCCGACCGACAGGTCGATGTGCCCCGCGATGATCACCATCACCATCCCGATCGCGAGAACGAGGATGTACCCGTTCTGCACGATCAGGTTCGAGATGTTCTGCGGGCGCAGCAGGATGCCGTTGGTGGTGAACGAGAACAGCACGACCACCGCGATTAGGGCGATGAAGATGCCGTTCTTTCCGAGGTCGGAGATCACGTGGCTGAGCCACGACGTGACGCGGTTGGGAGCCGGAGGCCGACTCGTGGTCATCGGGGCCTGGGTCGGGGGTGGGGAAATGGACATCGTCGTTCCTTCTCGTCGCTCGCGCGTCACCGGGGGCGTTCCATGGTCATGAGGGTGAGGACGGCCTCGGGCGTGGCCTCCTCGATCGGCAGCTCGCCGGTGATGCGCCCCTCCGAGAGGGCGTACACGCGGTCGCAGATGCCGAGCAGCTCGGGCAGCTCGGAGGAGATCACGATGATCCCCTTCCCCGAGGCCGCGAGGCGGTTGATGATCGAGTAGATCTCGTTCTTGGCGCCCTCATCGATGGCGCGCGTGGGCTCATCGAGGATGAGCACCTCGGGGTCGGCGTAGATCCACTTGGAGAGCACGACCTTCTGCTGGTTGCCACCCGAGAGCTTGCCGGTGCGGGCGAGCACCGAGGGCGCCTTGATGTTCATCGACTTCCGGAAGTCGTCGGCGACCCGATACTCCTCGTTGTCGTGCACGAGTCCGCCCTTGGCGAGCTTGCCGAGCGAGGCCACCGAGATGTTCCGCTTGATGTCCTCGATGAGGTTGAGCCCGTAGGTCTTGCGGTCCTCGGTGGCGTAGGCGAGGCCGTTCTCGATGGCATCCGCCACGGTCCGCGTGCGGATCTCCCTGCCGCGCAGGTACACGCGTCCCGAGATCCGGGATCCGTAGGAGCGTCCGAACAGGCTCATCGCGAACTCGGTGCGCCCGGCGCCCATGAGCCCGGCGATGCCGACGATCTCCCCGGCTCGCACGTGCAGACTCACGTCGTCGACGACGACACGGGTGGTGTCCTGCGGATGGTGGGCTGTCCAGTTCTCGACCCGCAGCAGCTCCTCCCCGATGTGCGGTGTGTGGTCGGGGTAGCGGTGCTCGAGGTCGCGCCCCACCATGTCCTTGATGATGCGCTCCTCGGTGACGTCCTGACGAGGCATCGTCTCGATCGTCTTGCCGTCGCGCAGCACCGTCACGGAGTCCGCGATCTTCTTGATCTCGTTGAGCTTGTGGCTGATGATGATCGACGTGATGCCCTGATCCCGCAGCTGCAGGATGAGGTCGAGCAGATGATCGGAGTCCTCGTCGTTGAGGGCGGCGGTGGGCTCGTCGAGGATGAGCAGCTTGACCTGCTTCGAAAGGGCCTTCGCGATCTCGACGAGCTGCTGCTTGCCGACGCCGATGTCGCGGATCTTGGTGGTGGGGTTCTCGCTGAGGCCCACGCGCTCGAGGAGCTTCGTGGCCTCGTGGTTGGTGCGATTCCAGTCGATGAGGCCGACGCGCGAGCGCACCTCGTTG
>JAEYUT010000232.1 GCA_023432305.1 Actinomycetes bacterium | reverse complement strand
GACGAGAAGGGATCCCCTGCGCGCGCGCCATCACCGCCATCGCGGAGGCGTAGTGCACGCAGTATCCCGACTTCACGTCGAGGAAGGTGGAGATCGCCTCGACGCTCGTGCCGTCGAAATCCTGCTCGACCGGGGTCTCCTCCGAGTACCGGAACGGCGATCCGCGCAGGTAGCTCTGCAGCGCGATGGCCTTCTCGAACGAGGTGCGCGCCGCCCCCGCGACCTCGTCCGCCGTCGCGACGATGTTCTCCGGAAGCTCCGGCAGCTCCAGGGTCTGGGCAGGCACATCGAGCACCCCGCCACGCACCAGCTGCTCCCCCGTGGGATCGACCTCGAGGAACTCGACCGTGTACGCCTGCGCGGTGATGCTCGCGTCGGTGGAGCGCAGCGCGAGGGTGTCGCGCAGCCACTCCGCAGCACCATCGAATCCCGTCACCGAGACAGCCGGGTAGGGCGCCGGAATCCACCGGCTGGCGTACGAGCCGACCTCCACATCGATCGTGGCGGGATCGGCAGCGACATCCTCGGCGAGCCCCGGGGGCGCGCCGATCGCGCTGAGGTCGCCGCCGCCCGGATCCGTCATGGTCGGCTCCCAGACGTTGCCGAAGAAGCTCTCCATCGTGGCCAGCCGCAGATACACGGGCCGTGACGCATCCGTCGTGTAGGTCAGCAGGCGCATGGGGGCGCCGCGCCGAAGGTCATCCCCGAGCGACACGAGCGGATTCACACCGGATCGGAACCCGTCGACCCCGCCTCCGCCGCGCGCGTCACGCACATCCGGCATCACGGCGGGTGCGATGAGGGCGCCCCCGAGCGCCCCCGCACCGAGCAGCGCGATGATGCGCCGGCTGTCGGCGCGCCGCCCGGCGCGCAGCAGCGCGAGGTAGAGCACGGCGGTCACGACGAACCAGATCGGATCGGCGAGCCCGGGCCTCACAGCGACAGGCACGACAAGCAGCGCCCCCGCCGGCAGCGCCACGAGCGCCGGCGTCGAGGAGGCGAGGAAGATATCGGAGAACCATGCCGCCGCGAGCATCACGACGACCAGGAGCATCACGATGCCCGCGGTGGGCGATGCCGGCGCCGTCTGCTCGGCGATCGACTGCATCCCGGATCCCACGACACCCGCGAGCGCGGCGACCGTATCGAGGGTGGGGATGATCCCGAGGATCGCGGTGCCCGGCGCATACAGACCCGTCACCAGCGCGATCCCCACGCCGATCCCGGCGATCGACGGCCACCCCGCGCGGCGCACCCGCGAGCGCACCCACGTGGTCGTCCCGAGCATCGCCGCAGCGGCGAGGGAGCCGAGCAGCCACCACGCGATCTGGCCGATCACCACATGCAGGCTCGCGAGCGCCGCCATGAGAATCGCCTGCACCAGGAGCACCTGGGTGCGCCGTGTCGGCGACACGCGGCGACGCCGCACCACGGGGGCGCGACTGGCTCCCTCCTGCGGAGCGGCCTCCCGGGGGCGCGCATCAGCGAGCACCATGGGCGACCCCCGATCCGTTCGTCGCCGAACGCCACACGTCTGCGATGTCATCACCGGCCATCGCGTCGATGCACGTCCACCCGGCGTCGACGAAGCGCTCGCGCGCCGACGCCCTCATCCCCACGAGGAAGACGGCACCAGCCTGCCCCGGGCGCCGCTGGCGCAGCACCCAGTCGACGACCTCGTCATCGGCATCCGCGAGCACCGCGAACGCCGGGCCCACGGCATCCGCATCCAGGTGCGGCAGCAGCGCGTCAGCGGCCTCAAGACGGATCGAGGCGAGACTCGTGAGGAACGCCTCGAAGCGCTGACCGCCCTCCCATTGCTCCCCCACCGGCGCGACCTGCGGCGGAGCGGACTCGGCGATGCCCACCCGGAAGCCGACCTCATCCAGGTGCACGGCGAGGGCGGCGAGCATGCGCACCGACCACTCGAAAGACTCGCTCAGAAGACCCGGCGGTTCGGTGATCGGATCGGGGACGGCATCCGGATGCCCACTCGCGCGCGTGTCGATGATGATGCGGGCGTCGGGGTGACTGCGATGCTCCTCCTGTCGCACCATCAGCTCACCGTGGCGCGCCGACGCGCGCCAGTGCACGCGACGCAGCGCGTCGCCGCGGCGGTACTCGCGTGTGGACAGGTCGTCATCGCTGCCGATCACACGCCGCTGCACCAGCTGCGCGCTGCCATCGCCGTCGATGAGCACCGGGCCGCCCGCCGCAAGCGGGACGACCGCGGGCACCACCGTCAGGCGATCCGCAGCGCCCACCGCCTCGTGCGCGCGCACCATCCCGAAAGGGTCGCTCGATTCCAGCACCAGCGGCCCCACCGTGAACACTCCGCGGCGCGGCGGGTGCACGACGTACTCGATCGACCCGGTTCGGCGCGACGCGGGGCGCGAAGGCAGTGGCGCCAGCTCCTGCGGGGTCTGCACCTCATGCCACGGGATCGCGTCGTTCCAGAGGAATGTGGGGGTCGTCACCATCCCGGCGTTGCGCACACGCAGCGTCACATGGCATGGCGAGGCGACCGCGACGACAGGCGGGGAGAACAGGCGCACCACCTCGAGCCTCGGCCGCCGCAGCCACCCGACAGCGATTCCCCCGAGAGCCAGCAGCACCGCGAAGGCGCCGGCCACGATGAGCTCCGGCCGCCCCCACAGGTAGCCCGCGGCGGCGCAGCCCATTCCGGCGATCAGCGTCGCCCAGCCGCGCACGCTCACCCGCACACGGCGCGCGCGACGCAGCGTGCTGGTCGTCTCCGCGTCGGCCACCGGGTCTCCGCTCAGGCCGTTCCGGATGCGCCGAGCGGAACCGGCGTGGCGTGCAGGATCCGCGCCATCGTCTCGGCGATCCCCTCGCGCCCGAATCCGGCAGCCGACTTCGCGGGCATCAGGCGGTGCGCGAACACGGGAACCGTGAGGGCGTCGATGTCATCCGGCAGCACGAAGTCGCGGCCGTCGAGCGCGGCGCGCGCCTTCGCGGCGCGCACGAGCTGCAGGGTGGCGCGAGGGCTCGCACCGAGGCGCAGCTCCCGATCGACGCGGGTGGCCGCGGCGATCGCCACCGCATAGTGCTCGACGGCGGCGCTCACGTAGACGTCGCGCACCGTCCGGATCATGCGCCGCAGCCGTTCGATCGTGATCACCGGCTCCAGGTCGTGCAGGGGGCTGCCTTTGTCATGGTGACGCAGCATCGCCGCCTCGCTCGCATGATCTGGGTACCCCATCGACACGCGAGCCATGAAGCGGTCGCGCTGCGCCTCCGGAAGCGCATACGTGCCTTCCATCTCGACGGGATTCTGCGTCGCGATGACGGTGAACGGATCAGGGAGCCCGTAGGTCGCGCCATCGACCGACACCTGCCGCTCCTCCATCGCCTCGAGAAGAGCGGACTGGGTCTTCGGGCTCGCGCGATTGATCTCATCGCCGATGACGATGTTCGCGAACACCGGACCGGGCTTGAACTCGAACTCGCGCCTGCCCTGGTCGAACACCGAGACGCCGGTGATGTCACTCGGCAGAAGGTCGGGCGTGAACTGGATGCGGTTGACGGAGCAGTCGACGCTTCGGGCGAGGGCGCGCGCGAGCATCGTCTTGCCGACACCGGGAACGTCCTCGACCAGCAGGTGCCCCTCCGCCAGCAGCACGGTGGTGGCGAGTTCGACGATGTCGCGCTTGCCGGCGATGACGGTCTCGACCGCGTCGAT
>JAEYUT010000123.1 GCA_023432305.1 Actinomycetes bacterium | reverse complement strand
ACTCCCGGCACCGAGATGCGCTGCACGTCGGGAACGAGGGCCCGACGGCAGCCGGCGCACAGCGACCGGTCGGCGCGGCCGCATCCGGCGCAGTCCACGGGCGAGACGAGCGCGAGGGCATCCAGGAGCGCCTCCCGCACCTCCCCGCTCCCCCGCATCCGACGACCCTCTCGCCACGCGCGGCGCCGCACCGTGACCGTGGGTCAGGCCGTGGAGGATCTCACTGCTGAGTGGCGAGGAAGGAGACGACGAGCGCGGTCGCCTGCCAGCCTCCGCTGGAGCTGTGCCGCCACACGCGCCCCTCCCCATCGCGGACGCGCAGCCCCTCCACCATGTTGCCGCCCACGATCTGCACGCCGTTCTGCAGCGATCCGAACGCCTCGTGCCGCCCTCCGATGCGATAGAGATCCACATGGGTCGCCGCGGCCGAGCTCGTGAGCGTGGCGACCGTGGATGCATCGACCCACGTCGCATCCACAAGCGCCCGCGAGCCGACGGTGAGCTCCAGCGGCTCCCCGAACGCGACAGGCACCCCCGCGCCATCGCGAAGGACGCCGACGACCACAACCGTCGGCCCATCCGCGCCCTGAGCGGTGATGAGCACGCGCGCGCCGTCACGGGACACATCGAGCGAGACGATCGAGCCGTCGAGGTAGGGCGCCGGGATGGGGTGCGGGGTTCCGTCGGGCTCGAACGCGATGATGCTGTCTGCCGGCGAGGTCTGCGCCGACCAGATGTACCCGAAGCCGTCGATGCTCGGATCGGTGAGCCCGGACCGCGTGTCGATGAGGATCGCCTCATTCTGTGCGGCCGGGAGCGACCAGACCCCCTGCGGTGTGCGGACCGTGGCAGCGGCCCCGCCGCGCGCGATGGTGGCGCCGGTGAGGTCGAGTCCGACCACACGGTCGCTGATCCCCGGCAGCCGCTGCACCCCGGAGCCGCTGACGGCACCGAAAGCTCCATCGACCGCGCCCACGACACCGGAGGGAACCGAGAGCACCCACTCGGGGATCTCCCCCGTGCCGATGTCGAGCGGCAGCCCGCCGACGGTGATCTGCACGTTGCTGACGTCGGAGAGCGCGAGACTCGCGACGAGCTGCTGCTGCATGCGGAACTGCTCCGCACGCGAGGCGCCCGCGACGACGCTCGAGAGGTCGACACTCGCCGTTCCCGCGGCGATCTGCACCCCCTGATCCAGCTTCGTGTCGGCCGGGAACGCTGTCACGAGCACGCCGTTCGCGTACCAGGGCGACTGCCCGCGCAGCAGCTCCGTGACGATGCGGTTCGCGCGCGACGCGGTCGCTGGGAACCAGCGCACATCGGGCACGAGGTAGTTGGCCTGCGGGGCATAGAAGTACAGCGGATACGGCGCGAAGGTGCTCGCGAACTGACTCGCCGAGAGCACCGTTCCCTGGGGCGCTTCGGCGATCCGCCACTCCCCCTCGGCGTCGATCTCGAGTCGGTAGTCGAGCTGCTGGGATTCTGCCCGCGGCAGCTCGCGATAGTTGCCCGTGGAGTTGACCACCGCGACGACGTTGACCGACATCGTGAAGGCATCCTCGGCGCTCGGCGTGGGCGACACGACGCTCGACGTGATGAGCACGCCCGACGTCGGCGACCAGGCGGTGCGGAATTCCTCCGTGAGGAAGTCGCGCGCGATGCTGTAGTCGCGAGCAGGGGCGCGCTGCGCGGTGAGGAAGCCGTTGATGAGCTGCTCGGGGGTGGCGCCGGGGGTCGGGCCCTCCGCGATGGTCACGAGATCCCCTCCGCCCTCGTCGGAGCCCACCTCGACGCTGCGCACAGGGCCCTCGAGCGGGATGCCGGCGCAACCGGCGAGCACGAGGAGCGCGACGAGAGCCGCGAAGGCGCGGCGGAGGACGACCGCGCTCATTCGATCACCTCCGGATCCGGGGGCAGCGGCACGGGCGACGAGCCGACCAGCGCGTCGCCGCGCCGACGCGGCAGGGTGAGCCGGAAGCAGGTGCCCGCGCCCGGCTCCGACCACACGTCGAGCTCGCCCCCGTGCAGGGTGGCGTCCTCGAGCGAGATCGCAAGCCCCAGCCCCGTGCCGCCCGTGGAGCGCTGACGGGACGGATCGGCGCGCCAGAAGCGGTCGAAGACCCTCTCGACATGCCCCTGCTCCATACCGACGCCGAAGTCGCGCACGGCGATCGCGACGGCCGACTGGTTCGAGTCGACGTAGACGACGATCGGGCGCGATTCGCCGTGGTCGAGTGCGTTCCCGAGCAGGTTCTGGAGGATGCGACGGATGCGGCGGGCATCCACATCCGCTTCGAAGTAGCCCCCCGGTGCCACGAGCCGGATCTCGCTGCCCTTCTCGTCGGCGAGCGGTCGGACGGCGTCGATCGACTCCTCGACGAGGCGCACCAGGTTGGTGGGGTCGGTTTCGAGCGATGCGGCGCCCGCATCGAACCGGCTCATCTCGAGGAGATCGGCGAGCATCGCCTCGAACCGCTCGATCTGGGTGTGCAGGAGCTCCGCGGTGCGTGCGGTCGTGGGTTCGAACTCGGCGCGGTGGTCGTACAGCACATCGCCCGCGAGACGGATGGTGGTCAGCGGTGTGCGCAGCTCGTGGGAGACGTCCGAGCCGAAGCGCTGCTGCACGCGCGAGAGATCGGCGAGCTGCCGGATCTGGCTCTGCAGCGAGTCCGCCATCCTGTTGAACGAGCGCGCGAGTGTGGCGAGCTCGTCGGTTCCCCTGACCGGCAGCCGCTGCTCGAGCTCGCCCTCGGCGAGCTTCTCGGAGACGTCCGCGGCCACCCGGACGGGTCCCACCACGAGGCGCACGATGAGGTAGGCGACGCCGCCGAAGAGCAGCACGAGCGCGAGACCGCCGAGCAGCAGCGTCGACTGGACGAAGTCGAGCGTGCGCTGCACATCCGAGAGGTCGTAGACCAGGTACAGCTCGTAGCGCCCCGCGTTGATCGTGTCGAGTGTCGCCCCCGTCATGATGCCCGGTGCGCGCCCGCTCGCCGAGGGGATGGCGACCGACTGCCAGGTGATCTGCCCGAAGCCGGCGTCGGCTGTCGCGTCGGAGAGTGCGCGGGAGATCCGCAGCTCGCCGGTCTCGAAGATGGGGCTCGCTCGCGGGTCGATGATGCGCGGCACATCCTGCCCGGCGACCCACAGGAACGCGAGATAGCGCGCTGTCGTCGAGCGCTGCACCGAGTCGAGCATGCGCTCTGCTGTCGCCTGCACGTCGGCCGATTCGCCGAGCTCTGCGGCGTCCGTGAAGATCCGCTGGGCCTGCTCGGCCGCCCGGCCGGCCTCGTCGAGCACCTGGTCGCGACGCGACTCGTAGAGGTTGCTGCGCACCGATGACGACAGCAGCACCCCGATGATCGTCACGGCGATGGCCGAGAGCGCGACCGTGATGATGACGGTGCGCGCCCGCAGCGACCCCCGCCAGAGACCGGCGAAGCGTGCGCCCCAGGCGCGCCAGTCCCACTGCATGGGCTCGACTCTAGGTGACGGAGCCTGCGCGGTATCCGACTCCGCGCACGGTCGTCACGATGCGGGGGTTGTCGGGATCGTGCTCGACCTTGGCGCGCAGTCGCTGCACGTGCACGTTCACCAGCCGCGTGTCGGCCTTGTAGTGGTAGCCCCACACCTGCTCGAGCAGCATCTCGCGCGTGAACACCTGCTGCGGTTTCGTGGCGAGCGCCAGCAGCAGCTGGAACTCCAGCGGGGTGAGCGGGATGCGGGTGTCCCCGCGACGCACCTCGTGACCTGCGACATCGATGACGAGGTCGCCGATGGCGACGCGCTCGGCGGTCTCCGGCGTCAGCGGGCGCAGCCGCGCCCGGATGCGCGCCACGAGCTCCTTCGGGTTGAAGGGCTTGACCACGTAGTCGTCGGCACCGGATTCGAGGCCCTGCACGACATCCGTGGGCTCGCCCTTCGCGGTGAGCATGATGATCGGGACCCCGCTCTCGGAGCGGATGGTGCGGCAGACCTCGATGCCGCTCATACCCGGGAGCATGAGGTCGAGGAGCACGAGCTCGGGACGCTCGGCGCGGAAGGTGTCGATGGCGGTCATGCCGTCGGAGGCGAAGACCGGCTCGTATGACTCACCCTGCAGGATGATGCCGATCATCTCGGCGATCGCGGGGTCGTCATCGACCACGAGTATTCGGGCGTTCATGGACCTCGTCCGTTTCAGCTTCGCCCCGCAACGGGGGCCGTATGGGGTCAGGACAACACTATCCGTGGTGTGAAAGCATATGGGCCAGTCGTTGTGAGCGGGACTCGAATCGAAGGGGGGGCCGGGTGACGCAATCCGCCGGCGCCTTCCCTGCGCCGACCTGGACGCCGCCCGCGCGCGAGCCGTTCGTCCCGCTGCGTCCGCTGACGCTCGGTCAGATCCTCTCCGGGTCGATC
>JAEYUT010000121.1 GCA_023432305.1 Actinomycetes bacterium | reverse complement strand
CCACCCCGTTGCACACGGGTGCCCGAGCCCCGAGGGTGGGGGCATGACCGACTACGGCCACCCGCTCCGCTTCGGCACGTTCCTGACCCCCATCTCCGCCGACCCACACGCTCCCGTCGCGCTCGCGCAGCTGAGCGAGCAGCTCGGATTCGACCTCGTGACGTTCCAGGATCACCCGTACCAGCCCGCTTTCCTCGACACATGGACGCTGCTCAGCTGGGTCGCCGCGTCCACGTCGCGGGTGGAGATCGCGGCCAACGTGCACAACCTGCCGCTGCGTCCGCCCGCTGTGCTGGCGCGCTCGGCGGCGAGTCTCGACCTGCTCTCGGAGGGGCGGTTCGCGCTCGGGATCGGGGCGGGAGGATTCCCCGATGCGGTGGCAGGCATGGGCGGGCCGCGGCGGACGCCGGGGGAGGCGGTGTCGGCGCTCGAGGAGGCGATCGAGGTGATCCGCGCCCTGTGGGACACCGGGGCGCGGGAGCGGCTGAGCATCGAGGGCGAGTTCTACCGGCTCGACGGAGCGAAGCGCGGCCCCGCACCTGCCCACGACATCCCGCTGTGGATCGGGGCGCTCGGCCCGCGGATGCTGCGTCTCGTCGGCAGACACGCAGACGGCTGGCTCCCGAGCCTCGCCTATGTCGGCCACGACGGTCTCGCGCGGGGCAACCGCACCATCGACGAGGCGGCAGAGGAGTCGGGGCGCGAGCCGCACGACATCCGCCGCATGCTCAATGTGGCCGGGCGCTTCCGGCAGAGCTCGGAGGGGATGCTGCAGGGACCGCCCGCGCAGTGGGTCGATGAGCTGCTTCCGCTCGCGGTGCGCGATGGGGTGAGCACCTTCATCCTCGCGAGCGATGAGCCCGACATGCTGCGGCGGTTCGCTGAGGAGGTGGCTCCCGAGCTGCGGGCGCGCGTGGACGCGGAGCGCGGCAGCGGCCTCTGAGCGGCGGCGGAGGCGGCGCTCCTAGACTGGCCCGGTGCCCGCCGATCTCGTTCACCTCGTCCGCCACGGCGAAGTCCACAACCCCGATCGCATCCTCTACGGTCGACTCCCCGGCTACGGGCTCTCCGAGCTCGGGCACCGGATGGCGCTGCTCTCCGCCGAGTCGCTCCGCGGGCGCCAGATCACCACGGTGACGGCGAGCCCGCTGCAGCGCACCCGCGAATCCGCGGCGCCCTGGGGGAGCATCTTCGACCTCGAGGTGGGGATCGACGAGCGGCTCATCGAGCCCCGCAACCGCTTCGAGGGAACCAACATCCGTCGCGGCATCCGGCAGCCGCGCAACTGGCCCTACCTCGTGGGCCCGTGGCGTCCCACCTGGGGTGAGCCGTTCGTCTCGATTCGCGCCCGGATGATGGAGGCCGTCGCCGACATCCACCGTTCGACCGACCACGGCGAGGCGGTCATCGTGAGCCATCAGCTCCCGATCTGGATGGTCGCGCGCACCGTGCAGGGCAAGCGCCTCGCCCACGATCCGCGGGAGCGTCGCTGCTCGCTGTCGAGCATCACGACCCTCGCGATGCGCGACGGGAGGTTCGTCGAGGTGGACTATCAGGAACCTGCGGCAGAGTTGTTGGCGCAATCCATCGACCTGGGAGCAGTGTGACCGCCCGCACCACACCCGCCCGCCGCTTCGGCGTGCGCCTCATCGTCCCTGCGATCGCGACAGCCCTCGTTCTGAGCGGCTGCACATCGCAGGCGAGCCACCTCACCGACGTGTACGAGTCGGGATCCGGCGATTACATCTCGGGGGATGGCCGCCTCATCAGCCTCACCGCCGACTCGCGTGAAGCGGCCGTCGACTTCGCCGGCCCGCTCGACACGGGCGAGCAGTTCTCGTCCGAGGAGGTGCGCGGCCAGGTTGTGATCGTGAACTTCTGGTACGCCGCGTGTCCGCCATGCCGCCTCGAAGCCCCGGACCTCGAGGAGATCCACCAGACCTACCTCGACGCCGACGTGACCATGGTGGGCGTCAACGTCTACGACTCCGCCGACACCGCTCTCACCTTCGCGCGCGAGAACAGCGTCACCTATCCGTCGATCATCGACGCCGACACGAACGACGTGCAGCTCGCCTTCGCAGGTGGCAAGCTCAACCAGAACGGCGTGCCGACGACGCTCATCCTCGACAAGCAGGGCCGCGTTGCGGCGCGCTTCAGCGGACTCATCACGAGCCCGAGCGTCATCACTGAGATCGTCGACGAGCTTCTCGCCGAGAAGGCCTGAGATGAACCCCGGCGAGATCGTCGTGAGCGGCGGGCTGTGGCTCGCCGTGCCGATCGCGCTCGCCGCGGGGCTGCTCTCGTTCCTGTCGCCGTGCGTTCTCCCGCTCGTTCCCGGCTACCTCGGCTACGTCTCCGGGGTCACCGACGGGCGTGAGAAGTCCCGTCGCCGGATGACGCTCGGCGCGCTGCTGTTCGTCGCCGGGTTCTCGGTCGTGTTCATGGCGGTGTTCGTGCTCGCAGGCACGGCGGGGCGCTTCCTGCTGCAGTACGACGACCTGCTCATGCGCATCGGCGGCGCACTCATCATCGTCATGGGGCTCGTGTTCATCGGCCAGGTGACGGTGCTGCAGCGCACCGTGAAGCCCGCGTGGCGTCCGCGCACGGGTCTCATCGGCGCCCCGCTGCTCGGAATCGTCTTCGCGCTCGGCTGGACGCCCTGCATCAGCCCCACCCTCACGGCGGTCGGGTTCCTCGCGGGCTTCGGCGGCGACCCGGGTCGCGCCGCACTCATCGGCCTCGGCTACTGCATCGGC
>JAEYUT010000060.1 GCA_023432305.1 Actinomycetes bacterium | reverse complement strand
CGATGGCGACTCCGTGCAGCACCTCCCCTACGCGGACCGGAGGGAGCTGCTTGCCCAGCTGGTGCGCACGGGCGGCCCGATCGATATGCCCCCGGATGTGGGCGACGATCTCGATGACGCACTCGAGACGAGCCTCGCGCTGGGATTGGAGGGCATCATGGCGAAGCGGGTCGATGCCCCCTATCGCGCGGGCAGGCGCAGCCGCGACTGGCGCAAGATCAAGCACACCCTCACCCAGGAGGTGGTCGTGGGCGGATGGCGCACCGGCAGGGGGGACCGTGCGCGAAGTCTCGGCTCACTGCTCGTGGGAATTCCGGACGACGAGGGACGCCTGCGATACGTCGGCCGCGTGGGCAGCGGGTTGAGCGACCGTGACCTCGCGCGCCTGCGCCGCGGTTTCGATGCTCGTTCACGCGACGAGCCGGCGCTCGACGGCGTGCCGCGCGAAGATGCCCGCGACGCGCACTGGGTGGAGCCAGAGCTCGTCGGGGAGGTGGAGCACTCGGGTGTCACTCCCGACGGCAGGCTCCGGCATCCGGTCTGGCGCGGAGAACGCCCCGACAAGGACCCGGCGGACGTACGCTGGGAGCCCAGATCGGAGTGACGGGAGAGGAGAACGCCATGGACCGCGACATCGTCGACTACGACCCGAACCCCGAGGACGAACGCGAGGAGCCGCTCATCGAAGAGGAGGATGAGACGCTGCCTCCGCCGACGATCGACCCGGACGAGCGGATCGAGGAGGAGCCGGTCGACCCGGTCGGCCTCGACGACGAGCGTCTGGTCTGAGACGCGCGAGTGCCGGCAGGGCAGACCTGCCGGCACTCGACGACGTCACGCGACGGGCGGAATGACGGGAATCGCCTGCGTCGTCGGCTGCATGCCGGAGAGCCGCTCGGGCGACAGCACCCGGTCGACCTCCTCCTGCGACATCAGTCCGCGTCCGACGACGAGGTCCGCGATCGAGGCGTTGGTGGTGAGCGCGACATGGGCAAGCGCTGCCGACTCCGCGTATCCGATGAACGGGGTGAGCGCCGTCACGACGCCCACGCTCGACGCCACCTGACCGGCGAGGCGCGCCTCGTTGGCGACGATCCCGTCGATGCAGTTCTGACGCAGCGTGCGACACGCGTTCGTCATCCACGCGAGCGACTGCAGGATCGAGTGCGCGATCACCGGCTCGAACGCGTTGAGCTGCAGCTGACCGCCCTCGACCGCCGCCGTGACGGTCGCATCCGCGCCGATGACACTGAAAGCGACCTGGTTGACGACCTCGGGGATGACGGGGTTGACCTTGCCGGGCATGATCGAGGATCCGGCTTGACGCGCAGGCAGGTAGATCTCGCCGAGGCCCGCCTGCGGTCCGCTCGAGAGCAGACGCAGGTCGTTGCAGATCTTCGAGAGCTTCACCGCGGCGCGCTTGAGCGTGCCGGAGAGCGTCATGAAGATGCCCGTGTCGGAGGTCGCCTCGATGAGGTCGGGAGCAGTCACGTGCTCGATGCCGGTGACCTCCGACAGGTGGCGGCACACCGCTTCGGCATAGCGCGGATCGGCGGTGATGCCGGTGCCGATCGCCGTCGCGCCGAGGTTGATCTCGTTGAGCCACGGAAGCACTTCGGAGAGCCGGTCGTAGTCCTCGGCGAGCGTCGTCGCGAAGCCCGTGAACTCCTGTCCCAGCGTCATGGGCACCGCATCCTGCATCTGCGTGCGACCCACTTTGAGCACGTGGGCGAACTCTCTGCCCTTCGCGCGGAAGCTCTCGGTGAGCTTCGCGTGCTCCTCGAGCAGACGCTGAGTGGTCAGCACCATCGCGAGCTTGATCGCCGTGGGGTAGACGTCGTTGGTCGACTGGCTGCGGTTCACGTCGTCGATGGGGTGAAGGCGCGCGTAGTCGCCCTTCTCGAATCCGAGGTGCTCGAGCGCGGCATTCGCGATGACCTCGTTGGTGTTCATGTTGGTGCTCGTGCCTGCACCGCCCTGGATCACACCGACGACGAACTGGTCGTGCAGCTCGCCGGCCACGATCCGCTCGCAGACCGCGTCGATGGCGTCCGCCTTGACAGCGTCGAGGACGCCGAGCTCCTTGTTCGCGCGGGCTGCCGCCTGCTTCACGCGCGCGAGTGCGCGCACGAGATCGGGGTAGTTCGAGATCGCGCGGCGGGTGATCGGGAAGTTCACGAGCGCGCGCGCCGTGTGCACCCCCCAGTAGACGTCGGCCGGGATCTGGAACTCTCCGAGCGAGTCCCGCTCGATGCGGACCTCGGTGGCGCCGCGCAGCAGGTCTCGTGCCCCGTCTGGTCCCGTCGTCATGCTGTGCTCATCGCCTTCGATCAGCTGCTCCGGCGCGACGGGATCGGGTAGATCTGACATCACTCATCTCCTCTGATGAACTGTGTCTCGAGTCTATGACGAGGCCACCAGCGCGAAGTGCGTCAGAACGACACGACTCGGTCACGCTCCGACGAGCTGAGTGAGATGGTCGCCGACGATGATGTAGAGCCCGAAGAGGACGAGCGCGCCGACGGCGACGAACAGCAGCACCGACATGACCCGTCCCCAGCGCTCTTCGCGAGCACCGAAGCGGAGGGCGAGCGAGAACAGCGTCACGGACACGGACGCGGAGATCAGAGTCGCGGCGAAGACCGTGACGAATGCCTGCCAGTCGATCACGAGCGACCCTTCCCGCGGTTCTTCTTGCGGCGCTGCTGCTTCTTCTTCTTCGGCCTGACGAACTGACCCGGTTCGGGGTTGTCGAGGTTCCGGTGGTCCACACGACTGCGCAGAGACCAGAGGAAGATGCCGCCGATGGCGAGCAGCGCGATGATGAAGATCACGATCACGCCCACATCGCCGAGGTTGGCCACCCACGCGGACGCGCCGCCGATGAGGCCGGCGGCCGGGATCGTGATGAGCCAGCCGAGCGCGATCCGTCCGGCGGTGCGCCACTTGACCGACGCGCCCTTGCGGCCGAGCCCCGTTCCGATGACCGAGCCCGACGCGACCTGCGTGGTCGACAGCGCGAATCCGAGGTGGCTCGACGCGAGGATGGTCGCCGTGGTCGAGGCCTCCGCCGCGAAGCCCTGCGCCGGCTCGACCTCGGTGATGCCCTTGCCCATGGTGCGGATGATGCGCCAGCCGCCGGAGTAGGTGCCCGCTGCGATCGCGACCGCACAGGCGGCGATGACCCAGAACTGAGGACCGGAGTCGACGTCCTGCATGTTCGCGGCGATGAGGGTGAGGGTGATGACGCCCATCGTCTTCTGGGCGTCGTTGGTGCCGTGCGCGAGCGAGACGAGGCTCGAGGTGAAGATCTGCCCCTTCTTGAAGCCGTCGCGCTCTCGCTTCTTCACGAGCGCGTAGGCGATCTTCGTCGCCACGTACGCCACCACGCCGGCGGTCACGGGAGCGAGGAGAGCCGGGATGAGGATCTTGGAGAGGAAGACTCCCCCGTTGATCGCCCCGATTCCGAAGCCCACGATCGCCGCGCCGATCAGCCCGCCGAAGAGCGCGTGGCTCGACGACGACGGCAGGCCGAACAGCCATGTGATGAGGTTCCACACGATGGCGCCGATGAGACCTCCGAGGATGAGCTCGGGGGTGATCTGCACACCCGCGTCGCCTTCTCGGATGAGACCGCCGGAGATCGTCTTGGCGACCTCGGTGCTGAGGAACGCACCCACGAGGTTCAGGATCGCGGCGAGGGCGACGGCTGTCTTCGGCTTCAGGGCGCCCGTCGCGATGGGGGTCGCCATCGCATTGGCCGTGTCATGAAAGCCGTTGGTGAAGTCGAAGAAGAGCGCCAGCGCGATGACCAGCACGACGAGAATGAGGGGGTCCACTGGGGGAAATACTCACACGTGCGGGCACGTCCGGCAACTTGAGGTCGGCGTGGCGTGAACATCGCCCAGACCGGGCGCGTGCCGCATTCTCCCAGACAACCCCCGGACTGGGGATTATCCGCTCCCAGGTGCGCACCGTAGCCTCACCGCGAGGCCGAGATCTCGGCCATCTGGTGGGTGAGGAGTTCCCGCGTGCGCTCGACAGCTGGGCTGGGCTGGACGGCACTCAGCGCGATCAT
>JAEYUT010000042.1 GCA_023432305.1 Actinomycetes bacterium | reverse complement strand
GGGCGGTATCTTTCATTGCGACGAGAGGGATGACACGTGATCGATGAAGCGACCGGCCGCCGCCGGGTCCTGCTCAAACTCTCCGGCGAGGCCTTCGGCGCCGGCCAGCTGGGTGTCAACCCCGATGTGGTCAGTCAGATGGCGCGCGAGATCGCGGAGGCCGTCGACCGCGTCGAGATCGCCGTCGTGGTCGGCGGCGGCAACTTCTTCCGCGGCGCCGAGCTCAGCCAGCGCGGCATGGACCGCGGTCGCGCCGACTACATGGGCATGCTCGGCACCGTCATGAACGCGCTCGCGCTGCAGGACTTCCTGGAGCAGGCGGGTGCGCAGGTGCGCGTGCAGTCCGCGATCTCGATGATGCAGGTCGCGGAGTCCTACATCCCGCTGCGCGCCGAGCGTCACCTCGAGAAGGGGCGCGTCGTCATCTTCGGTGCGGGCGCCGGTCTTCCCTACTTCTCCACCGACACGGTGAGCGCGCAGCGTGCGCTCGAGATCGGCGCGGAGGCGGTGCTCGTCGCCAAGAACGGCGTTGACGGTGTCTACACGGCAGACCCGCGCACCGATCCGACCGCCACGAAGCTCGACCGCGTGAGCTTCCAGGATGCTCTCGTGCAGGGCCTCAAGGTCGTCGACTCCACCGCGTTCAGCCTCTGCATGGACAACGGCATGCCGATGCACGTGTTCGGCATGGAGCCCGCCGGCAACATCACGCGCGCCCTCCGCGG
The DNA here is from genome assembly GCA_023432305.1 of Actinomycetes bacterium. Lineage (GTDB taxonomy): Bacteria > Actinomycetota > Actinomycetes > Actinomycetales > Microbacteriaceae > Homoserinibacter. The sequence goes on along the minus strand of JAEYUT010000042.1, from coordinate 4,282 downwards.
CGAGCACATCGGCACGCTCGTCGAGGCGTGAGCGAGCGCTACGGCGACGACGTCCTCGCGGGCGACTGGCGCGCGCGAGGGCGCAAGGCACCTCCTGCCGTCGAGGCGACGAAGGATCTCGTCGTGGAGCTCGCCGACGGCTTCGTGGGCGCCGTCGTCGGCGTCGAGAAGGGCAACGTCGGGCTCGAGGACCGTCACGGCAAGGTGCGCTGGTTCCCGCTTGGGGGCGGCTACCTCGTCGACGGCGCGCCGGTGACCCTCGTGGCGCCGAAGGCTGCGACTCCCCAGCGGCTCTACACGGCCTCCGGCGCGCGTGCGAGGCCGCAGGAGCGCGCCCGTGTGGCCCGTGCGAGCCGCATCCTCGTGGAGGGCCGCCACGATGCGGAGCTCGTGGAGAAGGTGTGGGGCTCCGACCTGCGGGCCGAAGGCGTCGTCGTCGAGTATCTCGAAGGGGTCGACCATCTGCGCGACGTGCTCGCGGAGCTGCGCCCCGGGGCGGGTCTGCGTGTCGGCGTCCTCGTCGACCATCTCGTGCCGGGGTCGAAGGAGCAGCGGATCGCCCAGCAGGTGCAGAGCGATCACGTGCTCGTCGTCGGCCATCCGTACATCGATGTCTGGCAGGCCGTCCGTCCCGAGCGCATCGGCATCCGCGCGTGGCCCGTCGTTCCGCGCGACATCGAGTGGAAGCACGGGGTCTGCGAGGCGCTCGGGTGGCCGCACGCGGATCAGGCGGACATCGCCGCCGCATGGCAGCGCATCCTCGGGTCGGTGCGCACCTACACCGACCTCGAGCCGAGCCTTCTGGGGCGCGTCGAGCAGCTCATCGACTTCGTGACGGCCGCGGATCACTAAGCTGGAGAAAGACGCACACCGCGCAGCACCGAAGGAGCCACCCCGTGATCAGTGACGTTCTGGCCGACGCCAAAGACAAGATGGACCGGGCTGTGGAGTTCGCGAAGGAGGACTTCGCGACCGTTCGCACCGGGCGCGCGAACCCCGCCCTCTTCCAGAAGATCATGGTCGACTACTACGGCACCCCCACGCCGCTCGCCCAGCTCGCGGGTCTGCAGAACCCCGAGGCGCGCACGATCGTCATCACGCCCTACGACAAGTCGGCGCTGAAGGAGATCGAGAAGGCGATCGTCAACTACCCGAACCTCGGCGCGACCCCCACCAACGACGGCAACGTCGTGCGCGTGACGATGCCCGAGCTCACGGCCGACCGCCGCAAGGAGTACGTGAAGATCGCCCGCAGCAAGGGCGAGGACGCGAAGGTCGCTCTCCGCAACATCCGCCGCAAGGCCAAGGATGACCTCGACGCCATCAAGGAGGTCGGCGAGGACGAGGTGGCACGTGCTGAGAAGGAGCTCGACGCCATCACGAAGGCGCACGTCGACGCGGTCGACGAGGCACTCAAGCGCAAGGAAGCCGAGCTTCTCGAGGTCTGATGGCCGACTCCGACGACCCCCATCGCGCGAAGAAGCGCTCGCCGCTCGATGAGATCGAGGCGCGGGCGCAGCGCACCCGTCGCGAACTGGAGCAGCACGCCCAGCACGCGCGTGAGGAATTCGAAGCACAGGTCAAGCTCGCGCGCGACCAGTTCGATGCCACGCAGGAGAAGATCAATCAGCGCACGGGGCGCAACCTGCTCGCTGCGATCGGGATCGGGGTGGTGCTCGGCGCGATCCTGCTCGTGAGCCTGCTCTTCTACACCGAGCTCTTCATGCTGTTCGCTGCGGTGCTTCTGGGGCTCACGGTGTTCGAGCTCACGAGCGCGTTGCGTGTCGGCGGGCGCGACGTTCCCCGGGTGGCGTCGATCGTCGTCTCGCTCGCCATGGTGCCGGCTGCGTTCTACTTCGGCGTACCGGGGCAGTGGCTCGCTGTGCTCGGCGGGGTCGTGATCATCACCCTGTGGCGTCTCGTGGAGCTCGCCTTCCCGTCGGGGCGCGCATCCTGGAGCGCAGTGCTGCATGACGTCGGCGCGGGCGCATTCGTGCAGCTGTATGTGACCTTCCTCGCCGGGTTCTACGTGGTTCTCTCGGGGCAGAGCGCGGAGGGCGGTCAGTGGTGGCTTCTGGCCGGCCTGATCATCGTCGTGTCGACCGATGTCGGCGCCTACGCCTCGGGGCTCAGCTTCGGCAAGCATCCGATGGCACCCAAGATCAGCCCCAAGAAGACCTGGGAGGGCTTCGCCGGCGCTGCCGTGGTGGCGATGACCGCGGGTGCGCTTCTGGCGTGGCTCATGCTTCAGCAGCCCTGGTGGGTCGGGCTGATCATGGGTCTCGTGGTCATGCTCGTGAGCACCATGGGGGATCTCGTCGAGTCGCTCATCAAGCGCGAGCTCGGCATCAAGGACATCTCCAGCTGGCTCCCCGGCCATGGCGGGTTCCTCGACAGGCTCGACTCGATCCTGCCCTCCGCTGCGGTTGTGTATGCGTTCTTCCTGATCTTCCATTGAGCGCTTCGTCGGCCGAGGCCGACTAACATGTGCGGGTGAGCATGACCTTCCCGCACGCGCGCAAGAACCGACTCGGCTACGACATCGACGAGGTCGACGAGTTCCTCGAAGAGGCGCGCCGCGCCTACACCGCGGAGCAGGACTGGACCCAGGCGGACGCCACGATGACCGCTGAGCGGATCCGCACGACCGGTTTCGCGGTGCACAAGGGCGGCTACTCGATCACCCATGTCGACCAGGCGCTCGAGCGCCTGGAGGATGCCTTCGCCGCGCGCGAGCGGGAACGCGAGCGCGCTCGCGTGGGTGACGAGGCGTGGTTCGCGGAGGCGCGCGAGACGGCTCAGGTGATCCTGGACCGGGTGGTGCGCCCTGAGGGTCGCCGGTTCCAGCGGGTCAGCTTCTTCAGTCGCGGCTATTCGGTCGCGGATGTGGATGCGTTCGCCGACCGCATCGCGGACTACTTCCAGTCGGGAAAGCCGCTCGCGACGGAGGATGTGCGCACCGTCGCCTTCCGCCCGCAGCGCGGCGGCTACCGCGAGGTGCAGGTCGATCTGCTGCTCGATGAGGTCACCCGCGTCATGCTCGCGGTCGCCTGAGAGAGTCCCGTGATCCCCGCGGCATCTGTTGCCGTGTCCATGACCTTCTCGGAAAGCGTGGCTACACTGGTGCGACTGTGAGCGGAATTCGACGCCGTGAGGCGCACACACAGCAGCCCGACGCGGGCATGGCGGTCGCTCCTGCCCGAACGAAGCGCAGCGAGACGCGATCCCGGACCGTTCTCGGCATGTTCGCGTACCTCGCCTCGATCGGTCTCGTCGCGGCGCTGCTCGTCGAGCCCACCGGTTTCAGCAACGCCGCGACGATCCCTGAGGACTCGCCGCAGGCGCAGGCATTCTCGGATGCCCAGACGATCGAGGTGGATGAGAGCGTGCAGGCGTCGTTCTCGGCGATCGCGCGCGACGGCTTCGATGTCATCAAGCCGAAGCCGGTGGCGCCCGCCGCCGCAGCCGGCGGTCGCGGCGCTCCCGCGGCTGGCACGCCCGATCCCGGATCCGCGAAGGCGATCGCCTACGACATGGTGATGGCGCGCGGATGGGGCGAGGGCGAGTACGACTGCCTCGTCGCCCTGTGGAACAAGGAATCCGGCTGGAACGCGTTCGCGCACAACAAGAGCTCGGGCGCCTACGGCATCCCGCAGGCGCTTCCTGGCAGCAAGATGGCGAGCGCGGGAGATGACTGGGCCACCAACCCCGCGACTCAGATCACGTGGGGCCTCGGCTACATCAGCGGTCGCTACGGCACCCCGTGCGGTGCCTGGGGCCACTCGCAGGCCAAGAACTGGTACTGATCGCGGCGGCTCCCGCCGTGCTTGCCTAGACTTGGGCCATGCCCCGTTCCCGTCGCCCCCGCCGCGGTGGGCGTGACGAGGAGCCCCAGCCTCTCGATGTGGAGCGCATCCTCGGCGGCATGCGCCGCACCGAGTCGCGCCGCGACGGCGTGTGGAACGTGCAGACGCAGAGCGCGGCGGCCTCCGTGAAGGAATACACCTGCCCGGGCTGCGGGCTCGTGATCCCCCCGGCGACCGCGCACATCGTCGCGTGGCGCGCGGACGGGCTGTTCGGCGAGGAGGCGGATCTCGCCGCTCGCCGCCACTGGCACACCCACTGTTGGAGGATCAGCGCATGACGGCCATCTCCGGAGGCATCGAGCTTCCCGCATTCCGCGAGGACATCGAGCTGACGACGGCCGACGGCCTCACCCTCGTGGGAGAGCTGGCGCTGCCGGAGACGGCGGATCCGGTGGCGACGCTCGTGTGCCTGCACC
>JAEYUT010000362.1 GCA_023432305.1 Actinomycetes bacterium | reverse complement strand
ACCCCCACCTGGGGGGCGGCGAGGCCGACCCCCGGGGCTTTCTCCATCGTCTCGACCATGTCGCGCACGAGGTCGCGGATCTCGTCGTCGATCACCTCGACCTCGCGAGCGGGGGTGTGCAGAACGGGGTCTCCCGAGATTCGGATGGATCGAACAGCCATTGGTTCAGGATATCGGCGGTGCGGGCGGTAGATTCGTTCAGTGCTCGACGCGATCCCCACCAACGACCAAGTCGAGGCGTTCGTCGGCTCGATTCCCTGGCTCGGCATCCTCATCGCGGTGATCGGGGCGGTGTTCCTCGCCCTCGGGGCGCAGTTGCAGCACCGCGGTGTCGAGAAGGTCGAAGCCGGCCACGGCTCCGGCGAGAAAGCCGGCCTCTCGGGTGGGCAGTTCGTGCGGCTGCTTGCGCGGCCCAGCTGGGTGTTCGGCACGATCATGCTCGGGCTCGCAGTTCTGCTGCAGCTCGTCGCGCTCGGCTTCGCCCCGCTCATCGTGGTGCAGCCGCTCGGCATCGTCGCTCTCGTGCTCACCTCCGTGATCAATGCGCGGGTGTCGCACGTGAAGCTGGGGCAGGCCGCGATCAGCGCCATCGCCATGTGCGTCATCGGCATCGCCGTGTTCGTCACGATCGCCGCCGTATTCGCCAAGGAGCACGCGCTCAGTGAGCAGCAGCTCATCATCGTCCTCGCGATCCTGGCGGTTGTGCTCGTCGTCCTCGGGCTGGCGTTCGCGATCTTCCGTCGCAAGGCGACGGCGATGTTCTATGTGGCGGCGGGCGGCATCCTCTACGGATTCGTCGCATCGACCGCCAAGGTCATCATCAACCGCGTCATCACCGGCAACTTCGACTGGCTGACGATCGTGGGCGGCGTGGGCATGCTCCTTGCTCTCATCGTCGGCTTCTACTTCGTGCAGACGGCCTACTCAGTGGGTGCGCCGGATCTCGTGATCGCGGGGCTCACCGTCATCGACCCGCTCGTCGCCGTCTCGATCGCGATCTTCGTGCTCGGCGAGGCGTCGGATGCGCCGCTGTGGGCGGTCGCCGTCTGGGTCGTCGCCGGTGTCACCGCGATCGTCGGGGTCTTCCGTCTGGCGAAGCACCATCCGCAGACCCACCGTCGGGATGAGCCCGGAGAGCTCGCCACACTGCGGTAACCTGGGGTCTTCCCGCACAACGAGCAGAGGATGATCTGAGTGACCGACGATCAGTCGTCGACCCCGAACTCCCAGCCGCGACTCACGATTCTCATCGGAGCTGACACCTTCGACCCCGATGTGAATGGTGCCGCTACGTTCGCGCGCAACCTCGCAGCCGGGCTCGCACGCCGAGGCCACGACGTGCACGTGATGGCACCGGCCCACGGCAAGGTCGGCACCTTCACCGAGACGCACGAGGGCGCTGAGCTCACCGTGCACCGCATCTACTCCTGGCGCTGGTACCCGCACCCGTGGCTGCGCTTCATGCTCCCGTGGCGCGTCAAGGCGAACGCCGAGAAGATCGTGCAGAAGGTCAAGCCCGACGCGATCCACTTCCAGTCGCACATCGTCGTGGGGCGCGGGCTCGCCACCTCCGCGAAGAGGCACGGGATCCAGCTGGTCGGCACGAATCACACGATGCCGGAGAACATCCTCCAGCACGTCGCGATCCTGCCGAAGTTCACGCACCAGTGGATCGCCGACATCCAGTGGCGCGCCGCGTACAACTGGTTCGCGATGGCCGACGCCGTCACCACGCCGACCCGTCGCGCTGCTGCCTTCTTCGAGAAGGGCACCGGCCTCACCGGCGTGCACGCCATCTCGTGCGGCATCGACACGAGCTTCTACACCCCGGACTTCTCCCCGCGCACGGAGAACGTCATCACGTTCCTCGGTCGTCTCGACGAGGAGAAGTACATCCACGAGGCAATCGAGGCGCTCGCGCGCATCCGCGACCTCGATCCGCGCATGGAGATCATCGGCGACGGCGAGGTGCGTCCGAAGCTCGAAGCCCGCGCGCGCGAGCTGGGCGTCGCCGATATCGTGCGCTTCCGCGGCCGCGTCTCCGATGAGGAGCTGCGTCGCACGCTCACCGAGTCGACGGTGTTCGTGATGCCGTCGCGCGCCGAGCTGCAGTCGATCGCCACCATGGAGGCTCTCGCCTCCGCTCTTCCGGTGGTCGCAGCGGATGCCATGGCGCTGCCGCATCTGGTGCATTCGGGTGAGAACGGCTACCTGTACCAGCCGGGCGACATCGATGAGCTCGCCGGGCACCTGCGCACCATCCTCACGGCGGAGCCCGCCGAGATGGAGCGACTCAAGCGCGGCGCGCTGCGCACCGTCGAGGCGCACGACATCCAGCGCACGCTCGACATCTTCGAAGCCCTGTATCGCGGCGAGGACGTGGTCGACCCGGTGACGGAGGGCGAGCAGAGCCGATGACGGAGTCGGCCGCGTCGTCGGTCATGGAGCTCCAGTCGAGCGCCTGGCGACGAGCTGTCGCTCCGCTCGCATTCGCGTCGCTCGTTATCGGGCTGCTGCTGCAGGCTCCCGTGGGCCTGCTGCTGCCGGACGCGACGCGCCCCGTGCTGCCGTTCGTCATCGCTGTCGCGGTGGTTGCCCTCGGAATCGGCGGGGGCCTCACGCTCGCCTACCCGCGCATCCTGGTGGATGAGCGCGGCGTGCTGACGGTGAGGGGCCATCGCATCCAGCCCGGCGAGTTCACGAGCGCGTCGCGCAGTCTCAGCTCGGGCGGCGCCGCCTACCTCACCTACGTGCTCGCGACGGACGACGCCGAGAGGGTGCGCATCCTCGTCGCCGGATCGCCGGTGCGCGGACTTCGCCCCGCCCAGATCCGGCTGCTGCGGGACGTCGTGGCGGCATCCGCGATCCCAGCGACCAGCACCGCCTCCACCGAGGTCGTCGCCGCCAACATCCTCGCGACGGGCCGCAAGGTGGCCGTCGATCGCGGTCTTCTTCTTGCGGAGCTTGACGCTCTCGCTCCCGCGATCGATCCGGGCGATGGACGGATGGCGCCCGCTGCCAGCGCGTCACGAGCGGTTCACGACGATGCGTATGGCGAGCTGCTCGGGCAGCTGGAGCGCGATGATGAGGCGGCGCGCGAATGGGTGCGCGCTCTGCCGCAGGGTCGGCGTCGCGCACGCCGGGTGACCGGGTGGGTGTTTCTGGGGTCTGCCGCCGTCGCCGCTGTGATGATGGGGGTGCTCGTCGTCATGGAGTGGTTCGGCCGCGACTTCGGTGCCCTCGGGGATGAGCCGCTCGTCGCAGTGATGGTCGTGCTGCTTCTCGTGGTGCTCGCCGCGGCCCTCGCATGGGTGATCGCCGCAGATCTCGCAGACGCACAGCTGCGCCGGGCATCCTCCGAATGGCTCGCCGCAGCGACACCCGAGCAGCGTCGCCGCGGGCTGCCGGAGGTGTTCCAGCGGCCGTGGATGGTGCGTCCAGGCGGTCGGAGCGCGACGCTCGGACTGTATTCGCTCGCCACGATCTGCCTCGCGGCACTCATCGCAGGACCCGTTCTCGCGTTGGGCGCGGAACTTCCCGCAGGCGTCGGCTGGCTCGTCTTCGCCGCTGGCGCACTGCTGACCGTGGCGGCTGTGGTCGCCTGGCGGGCACGGGCATCGGCCATGGAGCGGCGCATCGCGTGGCTCGTCGAGGTGTCAGGGCAGCGTGCGACGGGGCCCGACGCGACATCCTGACCGTCGGGAGCCAGGTGTCACGCGCCCGAAACACGGCGGACCGAAACGGGAAACCTCACCTGTCTACCGTCAGCGCATGACCCGTCAACAAAGGGTCACCGCACCGAACGAGATTCCGAACATGACCCGAGAACTCGTCTCGCCCCCTGACATGCTCCACCTCGTCGAGCGCTTCAACTATGCGCCCGCGGTGAAGGTCGGCAACCTCCTCTACACCGCCGGCCAGGTCGGTCGCGACGCCAACATGAAGGTCATCGACTCGAGCCTCGAAGACCACTTCGTCGCCGCGTGGGAGAACCTCGGAGCGGTGCTGCGCGCCGGCGGTTCCGACTTCGAGCACATCATCGAGATGACGACCTTCCATGTCGGACTCCAGGACCACCTCGAGCTCTTCCTCGAGGTCCGCAACCGCTTCATCCCGAAGGCCGAGGTGCCGCACGCATGGTCGGCGATCGGTGTGTCCGAGCTCACCTTCCCCGGCCAGCTCGTCGAGCTGAAGGCCATCGCCTACATCCCGTGATGCGTCCCTGACGCAGCAGCATCCGAGGCGCCCCGCCCAATCCGTTCGGGCGGGGCGCCTCGCTGTGTCGCCTCCGCATCGCCCGGATTCCCGGTAGCGTTGTCGCGGGGCGGTAGCTCAGCCGGTCAGAGCAGCGGACTCATAATCCGTCGGTCACGGGTTCAAGTCCCGTCCGCCCTACGCGATTCGTGTGTTGCTTCGCCTGATCGGTGCCAGTCGGCATTCGGG
>JAEYUT010000233.1 GCA_023432305.1 Actinomycetes bacterium | reverse complement strand
CCACCCGCGAGCTCGATGAGCACGTCCAGGTCGAGCTCGTAGACGGCGACGACGCGAGGCAGGTCGGCCTCCGCCGACACCGACGGCAGCAGCTCGCCGGCGACGCCGACGACACGGTCGCCCACGCGCAGCGCGGCCGTACGGCCCGGGTGCAGCGCGGGGTGGGCACCCTGTGCGACCTCGATCGACAGGCCGAGCGCGAGGCCCACCTGACGCACCGCATCGAGAGCGTCGGCGAGTCCCGAGGCCACCGGTGCGACACCCGGCTGCTTCGCGACCCGCTCGCCGAGGAACAGCCCCGCGACGTGACGCGGCTGATCCGGCAGGCTCGCGTTCAGCTCGGCGAGCACCTCGTCGGTGGGTCGGACCCCGCCCACCGGCAGGAAGTCGGTTCCCGCGGCGGACTCCGCCGAGGGCAGGTAGACGCGCCCGATCTCGAACAGAGCGAGGTCGGTGAGCCCCCGAGACACGTTGCGGTGCGCGATCTCGATGAGACCGGGAAGCAGAGTGCGGCGCAGCAGGGACACGTGCGCGTCGAGCGCGTTCGCGAGGCGCACCGACGGCGCGCCCGGCTCCCACAGCTCGGCGATGGCATCCGACACGAACGGGTAGGCCAGCACCTCGGTGGAGCCGGCGGCGGCGAGCGTCTGCGCGACGCGACGACGCGCCTGCTGCTCGCGTGTGAGACCGCGACCGGCGGGGGCGATCGGCAGCTCCGCGGGGATCCGCGCGTAGCCGGTGATGCGGGCGACCTCCTCGACCAGCGAGACGTCGTCGACCAGATCGGGACGCCAGCTCGGCGGGGTCACGATGAGCTCATCGCCATCCGCCTCCACCGTCGCGCCGATCTGCTCGAGCGTGCCCACGACCTCCTCGCGGGAGTAGTCGACTCCCGTGATCTCCGCGGGGCGACTCGCACGCATGCGCACCGCCGGGAGCGGCTGCGACGCGTCGTAGAGGGTGCCGAGCTGATCGAGCGTGCCGCCCGCGAGCTCCACGAGCAGCTGCGCCACCCGCGCTGCCGCCTTCTCGGCGAGCTGCGGGTCGACGCCGCGCTCGTTGCGCTTCGCGGCCTCGCTCGGAAGCTTGTGGCGGCGCACCGATCGGGCGACCGAGATGCGGTCCCAGATGGCCGCCTCGACGAGCACATCGGTGCTCGAATCGCTCAGCTCGCTGTACGCGCCGCCCATGACGCCGCCGAGGCCGAGCGGGCGCTGGGCGTCCGCCACGACCATGTCCTCGGGGTCGAGAGTGCGCACCTTGCCGTCGAGGGTCTCCAGCTGCTCCCCCGGCAGCGCGCGCCGGACGATGAGCCCGCCCGCATCCACCTTCGCCAGGTCGTAGCTGTGGTTCGGCACGCCGAGCTCGAGCATCACGTAGTTCGAGATGTCGACGGCGAGCGAGATGGAGCGGATCCCCGCGAGCCGCAGGCGCGACGCCATCCAGGGAGGCGTGGGGCGGCTCGGGTCGATGCCGCGGACCACGCGGACCGCGAAGACCGAGCAGCCCGCGTTGCCGCGGATCGGCGCGTCGTCGGTGATCGTCAGCGGGTATCCGGATGCCGGCGCGACCTCGATCGCATCCGCCGGGTCTCGGAACGCCGCGCCCGTGGAGTGCGAGTACTCGCGTGCGACACCGCGGATCGAGAACGCATAGCCGCGGTCGGGCGTCACGTTGATCTCGACGGCTGCGTCGTCGAGACCCAGCAGCGCGATCGCGTCCGTGCCCACCTCGGGGTCGAGCCCAAGCTCCTCGAGACGGATGATGCCGCTGTGCTCGTCGCCCATGCCGAGCTCGCGCGCGGAGGCGATCATGCCGTCCGAGACGTGACCGTATGTCTTGCGCGCAGCGATCGGGAACGGACCCGGGAGCACCGCACCGGGCAGCGTCACGACGACCTTGTCGCCCACGACGAAGTTGTGCGCACCGCACACGATGCCGCGCGGCTCGCCCTCGCCGACATCCACCTGGCACCAGTTGATCGTCTTGCCGTTCGACTGCGGCTCCGGCTCGATCGAGAGCACCTTGCCGACGACGATCGGGCCCGTGAGGGCGACACCGTGCGTGTCCTCCTCCTCGAAGCCGACCTTCACGAGCGCCTCATGCAGGTGCTCGAGCGTCACCGCCTCCGGAAGATCTACCCACTCGCCCAGCCAGCTCATCGGGACGCGCATCACACCACCATCCCGAACTGCTGCGAGAAGCGCACATCGCCCTCGACCATGTCGCGCATGTCATTCATGCTGTTGCGGAACTGCAGGGTCCGCTCGATCCCCATGCCGAAGGCGAAGCCCTGGTACACATCCGGGTCGATGCCCGCCGAACGCAGAACGTTCGGGTTGACCATGCCGCATCCGCCCCACTCGACCCAGCGCGCGCCGCCCTTCGCGTTCGGCTGCCAGACATCCATCTCGGCGCTCGGCTCGGTGAACGGGAAGAAGTTGGGACGCAGACGGATCTGCGCGCCCTCGCCGAACATCGCGCGAGCGAGGTGCTCGAGGGTGCCGCGCAGGTGCGCCATCGTGAGCCCCTTGTCGATCGCGATGCCCTCGATCTGGTGGAAGACGGGGGTGTGAGTGGCGTCGAGCTCGTCCTTGCGGAACACCTTGCCGGGCGCGACCACATACACCGGCAGCTCCCGTCCGAGAAGCGACCGGATCTGCACGGGCGAAGTCTGGGTGCGCATCACCAGGTGACGGTCCGCCGGCTCGACGAAGAACGTGTCCTGCTCGCTGCGGGCAGGGTGGTCGGGGTCCGTGTTGAGCGCGTCGAAGTTGAACCACTCGTGCTCGAGCTCAGGACCCTCCGCGACCTCCCAGCCCATGCCGACGAAGATGTCGGCCATCTCGTCCATGATCACCGAGAGAGGGTGACGCGCACCCGGCGTCCAGCGCGAGGCGAGCGCAGTGACATCGACCGTCTCGTCGATGAGCCGCTGCTGCTCCTCGGCCACCAGGATGCGCTCCTCCGCGGCCGCGACCGCCTGCGCCACCTGCGCGCGCGCCTGGCCGACGAGCTTGCCCGCCGCCGCCTTCTGGTCGCCGGGAAGATCGCGGATGAGGGAGTTCAGATGAGCAAGCGGCGAGGCGTCGCCGGCGTGGGCGGAGCGGGCGGCCTTGAGGGCCGCCGAATCGCTCGCCTCGCCGATCGCGGCGAGCGCCGCGGCGACGGCCTCGGAGACCGCGCTCTCGGTGATAGCTGTGGGGGTCGACACGAAGAACGAGTCTATCTGCGCACGGATGCGCAGATCCGCCAGCTGAGGCCCCGACCGCGCCGACATCCGGATCGCGGACGCATCACGATTCGGTGACTCTGCACGCCCCGTCTACCCTCATCCGAGGGATATACGTAGGGTTCTACGTATGGCAACGGATGCACAGGGCGCCGCCGACCCGCTCGCTGCGGGTGACGACACCGCCCGAGGAACCCCGCTCGTCGTCCTCACCGGTGTGCAGAAGCACTACGGCGACTTCCAGGCCCTCGCCGACATCGACCTCACCGTGCACAGGGGCGAGGTCGTCGTCGTCATCGGCCCCTCCGGATCCGGCAAGTCGACCCTCTGCCGCACCATCAACCGCCTCGAGACCATCACGAGCGGCAGCATCACGATCGACGGCCGCGAACTCCCCGCTGAAGGGAAGGCCCTCGCCGAGCTGCGGTCCGACGTCGGCATGGTGTTCCAGTCGTTCAACCTGTTCGCGCACCTGACCGTGCTCGACAACGTGACCCTCGGCCCCATCCGCGTGCGCGGCATGAAGAAGGCCGACGCAGAGCGCGAGGCACGAGCCCTGCTCGAGCGGGTGGGAGTGGCCCAGCAGGCGTCCAAGCTGCCCGCCCAGCTCTCCGGTGGCCAGCAGCAGCGTGTCGCGATCGCCCGCGCACTCGCGATGAAACCCAAGGTCATGCTCTTCGACGAGCCGACGAGCGCCCTCGACCCCGAGATGATCAACGAAGTCCTCGACGTCATGGTCGCCCTCGCGAAGGAGGGCATGACGATGATCGTCGTCACCCACGAGATGGGGTTCGCGCGCAAGGCCGCCGACCGCGTCATCTTCATGTCCGACGGACGCATCGTCGAAGAGGCTCCGCCGAGCGAGTTCTTCACCAACCCGAAGAGCGAGCGAGCCAAGGACTTCCTGTCGAAGCTCATCACCCACTGACCGAGCCCACACGGCCCACCGGACCCCAGAGAATGAGGAGAAACCCATGAGGCACACGCGAATCCTGGCAGGAGCGAGCATCGCGGCAGCAGCCGCCCTGCTGCTCTCGGCCTGCAACAGCGGCAGTCCGTCGAACCCGGGCGGCACAAGCGGCAGCGACGACGGGGTCCCCTGGGAGGTCGCGACCGATGTGCAGCTCGACGGCTCGCCCACCTTCGACGCGATCGAAGACCGCGGCAAGGTCATCATCGGCGTGAAGGAGGACCAGCCGAACCTGGGCTATCTCGACGTGACCACCAACGAGCGCACCGGCTTCGACGTCGACATCGCCCGCTGGATCGCCGCCTCCCTCGGATACGACGAGGAGGACATCGAGTACAAGGCCATCGCATCCGCCAACCGCGAGCAGGCGCTCGTGAACGGCGACATCGACTACTACGTGGGCACCTACTCGATCACCGACAAGCGCAAGGAGCAGATCGACTTCGCCGGTCCGTACTTCGTCACCGGCCAGGGCCTGCTCGTGCGTGCGGACGACGACACCATCACGAGCGAAGCGGACCTCGGCCCCGACACCACCGTGTGCTCGGCGACCGGATCGACCCCGATCCAGAACATCCGCGAGAACTACCCCGACGTGCCGACTGAGGAGTTCGACCTGTACTCGGCCTGCGTCGAGGCGCTCATCAACGGCGACGTCGACGCTGTGACCACCGACCAGGCGATCCTCATCGGCTACGCGGCGCTGTACCCGGATGAGGTCAAGGTCGTGGGCGAGCCCTTCACCGAGGAGCGCTACGGCGTCGGCATCCAGAAGGGCGACGACGTGCTGCGTGAGCACATCAACACCCTGTTCGAAGATGGCGGCACCGTCTGGGAGGAGATCTTCGAGCGCAACCTCGGCGACTCCGGCACCAAGGTGGAGCAGCCGGACGTCGACCGGTACTGATCCCATCACCTGAGCACTGAGCGCTCGGGCGGGGCCGGAATCCCGGTCC
>JAEYUT010000312.1 GCA_023432305.1 Actinomycetes bacterium | reverse complement strand
TCGCGTAGAGGGTGCGTGTGTTGCGCGCGTCCGCCTGCAGATTCTGCTGCTCGACCACCTGGATGAGAGAGGTCGAGACGCACAGCGCCAGGAACATGGCGAGAACGAGCGCGCCGACGCGGCGGAGCTCCTTGTTCATGCGGGCGCCCCCTTCTCGACGACGACGTGCGGCTGCTGGCGCACCGAATCCGACAGGCGCAGAAGCAGCGCCACGATGATCCAGTTCGCCACGAGCGAGGAGCCGCCCGCCGCGAGGAACGGGGTCGTCAGGCCGGTGAGCGGGATGATGCGGGTGACGCCGCCGACGACGATGAAGACCTGCAGCGCCACGACGAACGACAGGCCCACCGCGAGGAGGCGACCGAAGTCATCCTGGCCGGCGACCGCGATCCGGAACCCGCGTGCGACGAAGATCATGTACAGCGCGAAGATGGCGAACAGGCCGATGAGGCCGAGCTCCTCACCGAGGCTCGCGATGATGTAGTCGCTCTCGGCGAGGGGCACGATGTCGGGGCGTCCGCGTCCGAGTCCCATGCCCACGAGACCGCCGTCGGCGAGACCGAAGATGCCCTGCACCAGCTGGAAGCTGCCGCCCGACTTGGAGTAGATCTCCGGGTTGAAGGCGTCGAGCCAGTTCTGGAAGCGGCCGTTGACGTACGGCAACAGACGGCTCGCGATCAGCGCACCGCCGACGAACAGGGTGAGGCCGATGATGATCCAGCTCGCCCGCCCCGTGGCGACGTAGAGCATCACAAGGAAGATGCCGAAGTACAGCAGGGCGGTGCCGAGGTCGCGCTGCAGGACGATGACGCCCATCGAGAGCACCCACACCACGAGGATCGGCCCGAGGTCGCGGGCCCGCGGCAGCTGAACTCCCAGGAACTTCCGGCCCACGAGCGAGAGCGAGTCGCGCGCCGTCACCAGGTACCCGGCGAAGAAGATCGCAAGCGCGATCTTCGCGAGCTCGCCCGGCTGGAACGAGAAGATGCCGAGGCGGATCCAGACATCCGCATTCGCCCCCGTCTCGCCGATCACGGGAATCGCGGGCAGCAGGAGCAGCACGATGCCGACGAACATCGCGATGAAGCGGTAGCGCTGCAGCACGCGGTGGTTGCGCACGAGCACCAGGATCGCGATCGCCAGAACGAGCGCGATGCTCGTCCAGACGACCTGCCGCACCCCGAACGCCGCCCAGCCCTCGTACTTCTCGGCGATGTCGAGACGGTGGATCATCGCGATGCCGAGGCCGTTGAGCATCGTCGCGATCGGCACGATGAACGGGTCGGCTTCGCGCGCGACGATCCGCTCCACGATGTGCAGAACCAGCACGAGAGCCGCAGGGACCGCGGCGAGCGTGAAGATCCCCGGCGTCACCTCGCCGATCGCCCCCAGCTCCACGAGAGTGAGCGCGATCGCGCCCATGGCGAGAGCCGCGAGAATCAGCAGCAGCTCGAGGTTGCGCAGACGCGCAGGCGCACGCAACCGGACGCGGATGGTTGTCGTCAGCGCCGTCATCTCAGCCACCTGCCGATGCGGAGAGACGGTCGACGATCTCGAAGGCGTTCCTCAAGCTCGAGGCGTTGATGGTCTGCTGGACGCGCTCGCGTTGGAACTCGGGCAGGTCGTCGATGCGGATCGCGGTCGTCTGGTAGACGTTCGAGAGCTCGATCGGACCGATCGACTGCTGCACGCCCTGGTAGATGGCGACGTTGCCGTTGCTGACGCCCACGTAGTAGTGGGTCTGGGTCCAGCGATACCCCAGGTAGCCGGCGAGCACGATCGCCGCGGCGGCGAGGGTGACGGCGACACCCCACATGATCTTGCGGCGCAGCGCCCGCAGACGGTCCTCCTCGATGAGCTCGTCGAGATAGCTCTCGCTCTCGGGCTCGAAGTGGGCGTCCTCGGGCGGCGAGGGCTTGAGGGGGTGCAGCAGAAGCGTGGGGAGGCGGATGGGCTTGCGCACCTCCACCTCCTGCTGACCGAAGGTGAGGGGGCGGGCAGCGGATCCGACGAACATCGGCTCGGCACCGGAGGCGCCGTCGGAGTCGTCGATGTCGACCACGACCACGGTGACGTTGTCGGGGGCGCCGTTGTCGAGGCTCTCCTTGACGAGACGATCCGCAGCCCCCTGGGCAGTGCGGATCGTGGCGAGGATCTGCGTCATCTTCTCGTCGCTGACGTAGCCCGAGAGGCCATCGGAGCACAGCAGCCAGCGGTCGCCCGGCTGAGTGTCGACGACCCCGCTGTCGATCTCGGGCGACGCGTCGACATCGCCGAGGACGCGCATGAGCACCGCGCGCCGCGGATGAACCGCCGCCTCCTCGGGAGTGATGCGCCCCGACTCCACGAGGCGCTGCACGAAGGTGTGGTCGGTGGTGATCTGCTTCAGCTCGCCATCGCGGAAGCGGTAGATGCGCGAGTCGCCGATGTGCGCGACGCCGAGCTGATCGCCGACACGCGCGATCGCGGACACCGTGGTGCCCATTCCGGTGAGCTCGTTGTGCTCGAACACGGTCTCGGCGAGCAGGCCGTTCGCGGCGATGAGCGCCGACTGCAGCGCCATGACCGCATCCTCGGCCGTGGGGTACAGGATGTCGGCTTCGGCGATCCGCTGCGCGGCGATCGCGGAGGCGACATCGCCGCCCGCGTGACCGCCCATGCCGTCGGCGACGAGGTACAGGTGGCGACCGATGTAGCCGGAGTCCTGGTTGTTCGCTCGCACCTTGCCGACGTGCGAGACGGCGGCGGTTGTGGGGATCGTCGCCACAGACCTACCGCCGCAGCTCGAAGCTCGTCGTGCCGATCGTCACCGTGGATCCCACGGGAACAGGGGTCGGCAGGGAGACGCGCGTGCCGTCGAGGAAGGTGCCGTTGGTGGAGTCCAGATCCTGGATCACCCACGAGTCGTTCCACAGCATGAGACGGGCGTGGTGGGTGGAGGTGTAGTCGTCGCGGATGACGAGGCCGGATTCGCTGGAGCGGCCGATCGTGAGCTGCTCGGCGGGGAGGTCGAGCTCGAGGCCCTCCTTCGGGCCGGAGGTGATGACGAGGCGGCGGGGTGTGCCGGTGCCGGCGCGCGGCTGGGCGCGGTGCACGGGCTCGCTGAGCTGTGCGGAGGGCGCGGCGGCGGGGGCAGGAGCTGCGGGGAACATCTCCGGAGCGGGCGCCACCTTGCGCGCGCGGTTGCCGAACAGGTCGGAGCGCAGCGCGTAGACGACCATGAACACGAACGCCCACATGAGGATCAGGAAGCCGATCCGCAGCACGAGGAGGGTCAGTTCGCTCATCGTGTGCCATCCTGCCGCACGTTGCCGCCGGGGGCGACATCGGCCGACTGCGCGAGCACGCGGAACACGATGCGGGTGCGGCCGATCTCGATCACCGAGTCGGGTTCGAGGAGCGCCTTGGTGACCTTCTGGCCGTTGAGCTTGGAGCCGTTGGTGGAGCCGAGGTCGGTCACCTGGGCGCGGGTGCCGTCCCACAGGATCTCGATGTGCTGCCGGGAGGTGCCGGCGTCGTCGAGGGTGATGTCGGCGTCGCTGCCGCGGCCGATGATGGTGCGGCCCTTCGTGAGCGTGTAGCGGCGCCCGGCGATGTCGAGCACCGGGGTCCACACGACCGCACCGGCCACATTCTCCGAGTCGATGCGCACGACGCCCGTCGCCAGGTTCGGGTCGTTCTCGAGCGCGATGTCGATGCCGCCGGCGAAGGAGTAGCGCTGGGCGTTCGCGTGCTGCTGAACAAGCTGGGTGAACTCGTCGATGAGCGCAGGTCCGAGCCCCGTCATCCGCGAATAGTCGGAGGGGGCGAGCCGCACCCGGAATCGGTTGGGCACGAGGATGCGGTCGCGCGAGACGACGGCGGCTTTCGTGTCGAGCTCGCGGCGCAATGCAGCCGTCACCTCGAGGGGCTGCAGCCCGCTCTTGAAGGCCCTGGCGAAGGCGCCGTTGACGACGCGCTCCAAGCCCTTCTCGAACTGGTCGAGAATCCCCAAGGGGTCTCCTCTCGGCATGCGGCTGAGCTCTGGCGTGCTCGGGACTCTCTGAATCGTAGTCGCCTGGACCGGGAGAGGCCTCAGTCTGCGGGCATCGGCGGTTCATCCGGGCTGCGGGTGCGGGCGCTGGTGCGCACTCTGGGTGGGATGCCCAGGCGGATGCGCGGTCCGGGGTGCGGGCGACGCGTGATAGTCTCGGAAGGCTGATCTGCTCTGGCGGATCAACGCGCGAGTGGCGAAATGGCAGACGCGCTGGCTTCAGGTGCCAGTGCCCGCAAGGGCGTGCGGGTTCAAGTCCCGCCTCGCGCACACAGGTGGAGTTCGTGAAACTCCACGAATGCAGTTTGCGAAACGGAACGGCATTTCCTCCGGGAGGTGCCGTTCCGTCGTTGTGGGCTGGTAGTTGGGCGTCGAGCGTGTTCTGACGCGGATGAGCAGCGTGCTTGGGCGGCGAAATCGCTCGTCGGTGTGCTGGTCAGACGTTTTCGGGCATGCCAAAGGCCCGGCTCGTCGTCCGGGCGTCTGGCGAGGTGGCTCACGTTCTTGATGGGTACCGAGTGGTGCGGCGGTCGAGAGAGTCGCGGAGCCTCGGTCCTGTCGAGCGTGAAGTCCTACGTGCAGCGCGCTTGAGGGGGCGTTCAGGCGACTTGGGGTTCCGGGGGCCCGCGAGGCCGTTCAGGAAGGTCCGGATCTTGCGGACGTTGCTGCTGACGACGAGGACCGTCGCGGCGAGGTACTGGAATGCATAGCCGCGGGCCTGGCGGAGATCCTCGTTGGCGAGGTCGGAGACCGTGCCCGCCTTGATGAAGCCGTTCTGGTGCTCGACGGTGGCACGCAGCCCGTACCACTTCTCCCATGCGGCGGACTTGTACGGGTACAGCTGTCGGTGCTTGTCTGCCCCGTTCTTGTCGACGATTGCAGGAATCGTGACGGTCTTGCTTGCCGGATAGGCAACGATCTCACCCGTGATCACGTCGGCGGGGATGTAGCCAGCTGGATCGGGGAGCAGGAATCGCTGGTAGCCGTCGGCGTCCGGGCGACCCTTGCGCTTGAGTTGGTACTTGGTGCGAGCTTGAAGCTTGTCTTCGAGCTCCTCATCATCGATGCGACCTTCGATGCGGTCGCGGGTCGCGGTGACGAGGTCCTTCGGCATGACGTTCAGGTACCAGGTGCCGTCGACGAGGATGAAGTCCTTGTAGTGCGTTTGGAGCCCAAGGTCGGTCTTCTGGTAGTCGATCACCAGTTCGTGACCCAGGGCGCGGATGGGGCCCGCGAAGTTTTGAGTCTGCAGGTAGCTGTACGCGCGGTCTACGGCTACGTGCGCGGGTGGGTGTCCGTCTGCCGCCAGCGCCGTGTACATCCGGGACGGGTCGCGCCGGATCTCTCCGGGTCGGTGAAAGCCGACGGCAACCATCAAGAGCGGGTATGGCAACGAATCGGGGTCGTCGTCGGGATGGTTTCGGGTCATCGACACGACTTCCAGCTCGTACCCGTACTCGCGCTTGTGTTTGCCGCTGCGGGCTTTTCCGGCGGGCGCGGCGTGGTCGGTCGTGTCGCGCACATACCAGCCAGCGTCGACGTCGACGCATCGAGGGCGGGAGCCCGTCGGGGCGTCCCGGACACCTTTCGTTCCGCGAATCTTGACGTAGGTGGCGTCAAGGGCGGTGTTGCCTCGCCAGTGCTGGGTGTAGTGATCGGCCATCTTGATGGAGGAGCTGACCAACGCGTGACAGAACTCGTCGATGCGCTGCTGACGCTGTTCCTGCACGCTCGGATCACGCCACGCTCGAAGTTGTGCGAGCTCGTCCTCCGTGAGGATGCGGCGACGGCCGATCTTCGCGAGGGGGTCACCAGTTCGCCGTAGCCGCTCGTCGTCATATGGGTATGGGTACGGGTCAAGCACCCGGAGAATGTTCCGCATGGTGCGGTACAGCCGGTCGTACCAGCTGGCGCTCTGGTCGAACGGGAGGCCGTACTTCTTCGCTTGTTTCCAGGTGAGGCGCTTCTCGACTGTCTGAGCGAGTTCGAGGTATGTGAGCGGCAGGCGAGCCAAGGCGTGAGCTATCACGAGCACGAGTGCTTGTCGATCGTCGACGAACCGTGGACGACCTCCAGGTCCTCGGTCGGCGTGATCTTCTTCCCACCATCGATTGAGTAGGTCGATGACACCGCTGTTGTCAACGATTCGCCCCGCGACGTGCAAGTACGTGCTGCCGATGGCCTTCGAAAGAGTCTTGGCCTCGAAGCTCGCGCGGTTGGCGATGCCGAAGACCCGGTCGTAACCGAAGTCGACCTCTGCTTCGGGGACGTAGACACGCATCAGCTCACCTCCCCGCGGAGACGACTCCGGTAGGTCGCGTGGTCGGGTTCGGGGACGTACTCGAGGTATCGGTGCAAGTTCAGGAACTTCGTGATGCCCGCGGCTTTCATGAGCGTGCGCAGATCGATCCCGTTGCAGAGGTGATTGACGATCCAAGTCGCCCGAAGCCTGTCGGAGCGGGGACGGAAGTCTCCCGCGGTGTTGTCGACGAATGACGAGAGCAGGTTGCGGGTGGTGACGCGAGTGCGATCGCCGAACACATACTCGTCGGGCTCGAGGTTCTCGATGACTCGTCGGAGTGGAGATTCCCATTCCATGACGACTGGCACGTCCCGGTCGGGCAGTCGAATCAACACTCCCGCGTCGTCGATGTGTACATCCTTCGCACGCAGCTCGGCCACTTCGCGGGACCGCAGGCCCGCTCCCAGGCACAGGCTCATCATCACGGCGGCCTTTCGGGGGCGGATCTCACCGGGCTGCCCCCGCATCCATGCCACGGCCATGCGGATTTCGTTGTCGGTGTATGGGGGGACGTGGCTGCGCGAGTTCAGCGGTGCGACCGGAGCCGGCGCGGCCGACGGAAGCAGAGCCGCGGACACGCGGTGCAACATCGCACGGTAGTTCCGAAGGGTGCCTTCGGCGAGCTTGGTCGTGCGGCTCTTGTCGTCGATGTAGCGCGCGATGACTTCCTGTCGGAAGAGGAGGGATGCCTCCAGAGGCAGGCCTTGCGAGAAGTGGGCCCAGTCCACGTAGGACACCAGCGCGACGGCGAGCTTGTGCGCTGCGTACGGGGTCTGCGGCGCTGCGCTGACGGCCGCATCCCGGACGAACGGACCGATCTTCGCCCAACGGTGCGCCGGAAGGCGGGGCGTGAACTCGTCAAGCGTCATCGCGCCCACCCCCGCGATGCGCTCGGCGAACCGGGGGCTGGTTCGAACGAGGTCGCGCCGCCCGATCTCCCCCAACCGCCGAGGACGGTACGGCTCGCCCCACCGGGCGCGCATGTCATGAGTGATTCGAAGGCGGTGCCGTGTGCTGTCGCGCATGCCCTCTCTATGCAGATGGCCCGGCTGCCGGTTGCGCGAGGAGCGAGAATGCCCCTATCGAGGGGGATGAGCGGTGCGAAACGTTGCATGTAACCGCTTGTGCGCGGCATGCACCGAAAAATGGTGACGCCGACCGCAAAACACGGTCGGCGTCACACGAGGCGTCAGTTCTGCTTGTTGCCCTTCAGGAACTCGTACAGCATCGCCGGCAGCGCCTTGCTGAGCTCGGCGAACAGGTTCGAGTCGCCCAGCAGATCGTCCATGAACGCGGGCGTCTCATCCCGTACTCCGACGACCGCCTTGGTG
>JAEYUT010000110.1 GCA_023432305.1 Actinomycetes bacterium | reverse complement strand
GTTCTGCCGCTTGAGGGGGCGGGGCCTTGGCCTCTCCGCTCTTCCCTGTGGGGCGAACAAGTAAGACATTACGCGGGATCCGGCCCTCCCGCCTAATCCCCCGTGCATCCCGGGCGTGTCGCCCATGAAATCAAGGTGTTGCGTCAACGAGGTGCCAGGTGACCGTTGCCGCTCCCGTCCCGGAATGCACGATGCCCCCTCCCGAAGCGGGCGGGGGCATCACAGCGATGAGCCAGTCAGCGGCCGACGATGTGCACGCCGGCGAGCGACTTCTTGCCGCGGCGCAGCACAGCGACGCCGCCGGCGAGGGCAGCGCCCTCGAAGGTCCCATCCTCGGATTCGACCTTGACGTTGTTGACGTACACGCCACCCTGAGCGACGGCACGGCGCGCATCGCTGAGGCTCTTCGTGAGTCCGGTGTCCACGAGCGCCTGCACGACGAGCGCCGACTCCGGCACCTCCACGGTCGCGAGCTCCTCGAGGGCCGCGCGGAGCGTCTCCGCATCCAGCGACGCGAGCTCGCCCTGTCCGAACAGCGCCTCCGATGCCGCGATGACCGCCTCCGTCGCGGCGGCGCCGTGCACCAGCGTCGTGACCTCGCGGGCGAGCGTGCGCTGCGCCTCGCGTCGGAAGGGCTCGTCGGCCACGAGCTGAGCGAGCCGCTCGATCTCCTCGCGGGTGAGGAAGGTGAACACCTTGAGCCGCGCGACGACATCCGCATCGTCGGTGTTGAGCCAGAACTGGTAGAAGCGGTAGGGGCTGCACATCTCGGCGTCGAGCCAGATGGCGTTGCCTTCGCTCTTGCCGAACTTGGTGCCATCGGAGTTGGTGATGAGCGGCGTGCCGATCGCGTGCACGCTCACCCCCTCGGCCCGGTGGATGAGGTCGGTGCCGCTCGTGAGGTTGCCCCACTGGTCGCTGCCGCCCGTCTGCAGAACGCAGCCGTATGTGCGGTAGAGCTCGAGGAAGTCCATGCCCTGCAGGATCTGGTAGCTGAACTCGGTGTAGCTGATGCCGGCATCCGAGTTGAGGCGCGCGGCGACCGCGTCCTTCTTGAGCATCGTGCCCACGCGGAAGTGCTTGCCGACTTCGCGGAGGAAGTCGATCGCGCTGAGCGGAGCCGTCCAGTCGAGGTTGTTGACGATGCGGGCCGCACCTTCACCCTCGACGTCGAGGAAGCGCTCGATCTGGCTGCGGAGCCGCTGCACCCATTCGGCGACGGTCTCTCGGGTGTTGAGGGTGCGCTCCGCCGTGGGCCGCGGGTCGCCGATGAGTCCGGTGGACCCGCCGACGAGTCCGAGCGGGCGGTGTCCGGCGAGCTGGAGGCGCCGCATGACGAGCAGCTGCACGAGGTTGCCGAGGTGGAGGCTCGGGGCGGTGGGGTCGAATCCGCAGTAGAAGACGATCGGGTCCCCGGAGAGCAGCTCCTTGAGCGCCGCAGGGTCGGTCGAGACGTGCACGAGACCGCGCCAGTTCAACTCCTCCCAGATGTCAGGGAAGCTGGGATCGTTGCGCTGCGCGCTGAGGACCTCGGTTGCGGGCATTGCTCCAGATTATCGCCCTGCGGTCGTGTGCTCGGCGCACTCGGCCCACAGGCGCGGAGGGTTGAGTTCCGTCTGATCTAGCTTGAGGGGTTGATCGAGGGCCGATCATACTTCTATGGTTGATGCGGAGGATTCCATGTTCGTCATCACCGCCGACCAGATCGACAGTCGCAGCAACCCCAGCCGCGGCCGCGACGCCGTCGAGCTCATCGAGCGACTCGGCGCCGACCACCTCGCACTGCCCCCGGATCGCACATCAGGGGATGAGGTCCAGGCGCTCACCGGCGACGCCCGAACCGCGCTCGAGATCCTTCTCGCACTCATCCGCGACGGGCACTGGCGCGTCGGACTCGGCATCGGCGCCGTCGACACTCCCCTGCCCGACGCCACGCGCACCGCGACCGGGGACGCGTTCATCGCCGCGCGCGCCGCCATCGAAGCGGCCAAGAAGCGCCCCCTCGGTGCCGTCATCGAGATCGCCGCACCTCAGGGCGACGACGCGGGCGGGGTGCCGAGCCCCGCCGCACTGCAGGCGATGCTCGACCTCCTGCTCACCGTGCGCACGCGCCGCTCCCCCGAGGGCTGGGAGGTCACCGACCTCGTCGACGCGGGGCTCTCGCAGGGAGAAGCGGCGGAACGGCTCGGCATCACCCCGCAGGCGGCGAGCAAACGTGCGATCGCCGCCGCGACGCGCGTCGACGCGGCCGCCCGCGCCGGACTCGCCGAGCTGCTTGCCGCCGCCGACCCATCCGTGCGCGCAGACTCCTCACACACCCCCGCACGACGCCCCGCAGAAGGAGAAGAATGATCGTCGTCCAGTACCTGTTCTGGTCGCTTGCCGTCATCGCGTGCATCGGCGCGCTCGTCGCGATCACCTTCGCCATCCGGACGCGGCGGCCGCAATACGCGCTCCTCGCGATCATCCCCATCGGCGGCGGACTCCTCGCGGCCGCCTTCCGCCTGCCGCTTCTGCCCGAACCTCACGTGTTCGGAGTGGCGCTCGGTCTGCTCATCGTGGCGATCGGGATCCTGGGCGGAAGCCCGCTCACGACCTACGTGCTCGACCTCGCCAGCCGGGAGCCTGTGCGGCGCGGCGCCCACGGTGGGATCCTGATCCGTCCGGACGGCTCCGGCGAAGAGCGCGAGGTGCTGCGCGGCGGCACCACGATCGGCTACCTCGAACGCGTGGCGCTCATCGGCGGTGTGGCGGTGGGACACCCGGAGGTCGCGGCCGCCGTCATCGCGATCAAGGGACTCGGCCGCTTCTCGGAGCTCGACTCCGCCGCCGCGCGCGAGCGGTTCATCATCGGCACGCTCGCGAGTCTCATCTGGGCGGGCGCGTGCGCCGTGCTCACGATGATCGCGGCGGGCTGACCTTCCTGCGCGGCGCCGCCACTCGGTACACGGACACCGTCGGGTCACCGGGGATCCAGAAGCGCAGCGGGAACGCATCCGTCCCCCCGTGACCGGAGACCCCTACCCGCGGGCCGACCGCAGCGGGTGCGGGCGCCGCCGCGAGCTCGAACGCGAACGGCACCCCGTCGAGCGGGGCCCCATCATCGGCGAGATCGATTCCGAGCGCCTTCGTCAGCCGTGCGGGCCCGCGTGCGAGGTCGACGTCCGCGCGCGACGTCGGGCGACGCTCACGAGCGAGCTCGATTCCCTCCACGACCTCGCCGGCCCGCATCAGGACGGCACTCGCTGTGCCCGCGGGCGAGCACACGACATTGGCGCAGACATGCATGCCGTAGCTGAAGTACACGTACAGGTGACCCGGCTCGCCGAACATCGTCCGCGTGCGCGGTGTGACGCCGCGGAAGGCGTGGGATCCGGGGTCCGTCTCGCCGAGATACGCCTCCACTTCGGTGAGACGCACGGTCACCCCACGACCCGTGAGCCGGGCCCCGAGCAGCCGAGGCGCCACCTCATCGGCGGCGCCTCGCAGCAGCTCGGGGAGGTTCAGGACGCGAACTCCGCCATGCGCGCCGTGAGAGCCGCGAGCTGCTCGTCGACACGCACGGGGGCCGTGCCGCCCGTGCCCGCGCGGCTCGCGAGCGAGCCCTCGACCGTGAGCACGTCGCGCACATCGGGCTTCAGGCGCGGATCGATGGAGGCGTACTGCTCATCGCTCGGCTCGTCGAGCTCCATGCCGTTCTCTTCGCAGAAGCGCACAAGCGCGCCCGAGATCTCGTGCGCCTCGCGGAACGGAACGCCCTGACGGACGAGGTGGTCGGCGACATCGGTCGCGAGCGAGAAGCCCTGCGGTGCGAGCTCCGCCATGCGGGCGAGGTCGAAGGTGAGCGTCGCCACCATGCCGGTGAACGCCGGCAGCAGCACCTCGAGGGTGCGCACCGAGTCGAAGACGGGCTCCTTGTCCTCCTGGAGGTCGCGGTTGTAGCCGAGCGGCAGCCCCTTGAGGGTGGCGAGCAGGCCTGCGAGGTTGCCGAGGAGGCGGCCCGACTTGCCGCGAGCGAGCTCGGCGATGTCGGGGTTCTTCTTCTGCGGCATGATCGACGACCCCGTCGAGTAGCCGTCGTGCAGGCGCACGAAGCCGAACTCCCGCGTGTTCCAGATGATGATCTCCTCGCTCAGACGCGAGAGGTCGATGCCGATCTGGGCGGCGATGTAGGCGAACTCGGCGACGACGTCGCGGCTCGCGGTCGCATCGATCGAGTTGGCCATGGGATGCGTGAGTCCGAGCTCCGCGGCGATCGCGTTCGGGTCGAGGCCGAGCGCGCCGCCGGCGACCGCCCCGGCGCCGTATGGCGACTCGGTGGCGCGCACGCGCCAGTCGCGCAGGCGCTCGAGGTCGCGCACGAGGGGCCAGGCGTGAGCGAGCAGGTGGTGCGCGAGCAGGATCGGCTGGGCGTGCTGCAGGTGCGTGCGTCCCGGCATCACGGCACGGGGGTTCGCGGCGGCCTGCGCGGCGAGAGCGTCGACGAGCTGCACGAGCTCGTGGCCGATGCGCTCCGCGTGGTCGAGGAGGTAGAGACGGATGAGGGTCGCGATCTGGTCGTTGCGGCTGCGTCCAGCGCGCAGCTTGCCGCCGAGCTCCGGACCCACTGCCGCGACGAGCTCGCGCTCGAGAGCGAAATGCACGTCCTCGTCCTCGGGTCGGGGACGGATGCGTCCCTCGCGCACGCCCTCGTCGACCTCGTCGATCCCCGCGAGCATGCGCGTGAGCTCATCGGCGTCGAGGAACCCCGCCGCCGCGAGGGCGCGCGCATGTGCCCTCGACCCGCGCAGGTCGTACCCCGCGAGCTCCCAGTCGAAGTGCGTCGAACGGCTGAGCTCGGCGAGCTCAGGCGACGGGCCGTCGGCGAATCGACCGCCCCAGAGGCTCGCGCCGCCGGCCTTCTCGGTCGGGTTCTCGGGGGTGCCCGGTTCGGTGGGGGTCACTGCCATCAGATCTGATCTCCTCGTGTCGTTCCCAGTCTAGAAGTCAGACGAAACGCTAGGGTCTTGCCATGTCCGAGCCGAACACCCCTCCGGTCCCTCCCGTTCCGCCCGCTGGCGGCACCCCTCCCGCGCCGCGCTACGGCGAGTTCGCGCCTGTCGAGGGCACTGCTCCGGCCTCGGAGCAGCCC
>JAEYUT010000084.1 GCA_023432305.1 Actinomycetes bacterium | reverse complement strand
CGGCTGCTCGCCGTGGGCAGCCATGGCCGTGGCGCTCTCGGTCGGATGTGGTTCGGCTCGGTGAGCATGGAGGTGCTGCTGGCGATGCCGTGCCCGGTCGCGATCGTCCGCTGACGGGCGCACCGCTCGCCTCAGCCGACCAGCCGGATCGCGGTGCGCATCCGCAGTTCGAGACCGCCCGGAACCTCGGCCGACTCGAGCGCCACCGTGATCGCGTCGACACCCCCGAGGCCGGTCAGATGCGTGCCGCCGCAGGGGTTGCGCGCGACGTGCTCCGGCAGCTCGCACACCCAGGTGCGGCGAGCTGAGAGGGCGTCGTCGTCGCGCTCGATGCGGACCGGCGCACCCGTCGCGACCCACGCGTCGAGCGCCGCATTCGTGCGGGCCGCGACGGCCTCGAGGTCGTGGAGGGCAGCCGGATCGAAGCCCTTCTTCCGCAGCGATCTGCCGACGCGGTACACGTCGAGGGAGCCGTGCGGCAGGATGCTCGAGCTCTGGATGGCCGCCGCATCGAACCCCGGGGCGCCGAGCGCATCCGTCGAGACGGGTTTCGTCCAGGCCTCGGCGAGCGCCTCGTCGAGCGCCAGCGATGCGAGATGGCAGGCGGTGTGTCCAGCCGAGAGAGCCCTGCGGTAACCGGCGTCGACGGTCACCTCGACCGTGTCCCCTTCTGCGGGCGCCGCCCCATCGACCACATGCGCCACCACGAACGTCCACTCGGCCGTGCCCATCCGCACGGGCAGATCGCGCCCGAGCAGCAGCTCGCCCTCGCGGATGCCGCCGGTCACGCCGTCGATGATCGGCGCCTCTCCCCCTGCCCAGCGCATCGTGCCTCGGTCAGACGGCTGGTCGGGCCACGCGCCGTCGACAGGGTGGAATGCCGTGCGGTCCAGCAGCACAGCAGATCTGCCGCCGCCGAGCGGCTCCACGTGCAGAACCACGCCCGTCGAGGTGACGTCGCCGTCCGGGTAGTCCACGCGAGTATCGATCCTGGGCAGAGCCATGCCCTCACCGTACTCGGCGCCCTCGCCCGAGAGGAGGCCCGCCCCCATCGATGCCGCGTGAAGGCCCGTGGATTACCGTGGAGTGGTGACCGAGTTCCCTTCTGAGGTCGTCGCGGGTGTCCTGCACCACATGAACGACGACCACACTGCCGACAACATCCTCTTCGTGCGCGCCTTCGCCGGCGTCGAGCCCGAGACCGCCACGATGACCGGCTTCGACAGCCTCGGCGGAGACTGGGTCTACACGGTCGACGGTGTGGAGCACCAGCTGCGGCTGCCGTGGTCCACCGAGATCAGCGAACGCCCCGAAGTGCGTCGCGAGGTTGTCGTTCTCTACGACAAGGCCTGCGCGAAGCTGGGCATCGAGCCGCGTCCGCACGGATGATCCGATGACCTCGAACCGCGTCGTCGCGCTCGGCGCAGCCGTCGTGTTCGGTGTGGTCGGGGTGTGGGGACTCATCGTGAGCGTCGCCACAGCGGATGCGCCTCAGGTGGAGGCACGTCTGGCGTGGGAGTTCGGCACGAGCCTCCCCCTCGCGGCGTTGCATCTTCTGTTGGCGGCAGCGCTCGTGTTCGGATTCCTCGGGGGCGACGCCCGGGCGCGGATCGTGAATACGACGGCCGGGTGCGTGCTCTTCGCCCTCGGGATGTTCGGCCTGTTCGCGGTAGGCGCGCCGTTCAACGTCCTCGGGCTGACAGGCGCCAGCAACCTGCTGCATTTCGCGGCATCCGCGACGCTCCTGGCGGCGGGAATCGGCGCCGCCCCGGTGACCGGCTCCGAAGATCGGCGATCCGCATCCCACCGGTGAGGCTAAACTAAGGTCACCCTAACCTCACGCAAGGAGTTCCCGTGTCTGTGCTGTCCTTCTCCCAGGCTCTCCGCGAGCGCACCTGGGCCAGCCACTCGGAGAGCGAAGGCGCTGGCTTCATGAGCGACCTCATGAAGGGCGCCGGCACCCGCGAGGACTACATCGCCCTCGTCGTGCAGCACTACTACATCTACGAGGCGCTCGAGGGCGCCGAGAAGTCGTTCGCCGACGACCCGATCGTGCAGCGCTTCGCCACCCCCCGCCTCACGCGACTTCCTGCGCTCGAAGCCGACCTCGAGTTCCTGCTCGGCGCCGACTGGCGTGAGCAGATCAGCCCGGTTCCCACGACCGTCGCGTACGTCAACCGCATCCGCGAGATCGAGGCCGAGGGCTGGGGCGGCGGCTTCATCGCCCACCACTACACGCGCTACCTCGGCGACCTCTCCGGCGGTCAGTTCATCGCCAAGGTCATGGCCCGTCAGTTCGGATTCGAGACCAACGGCATCGGCTTCTACATCTTCGACGAGATCGCCGACCCCAAGCAGTTCAAGGAGCACTACCGTGAGGAGCTCGACGCGGCCGGCTGGAGCGCCGACGAGGCGAACCGCGTGATCGATGAGGTGCTCGTGGCGTACGACTTCAACACCGAGCTCTTCCACGACCTCTCCGCCGCGAAGGCCGCCGCGTAAGCACGCCGGACCTCACGCTCGGACGCGGCCGTCGACCTCCGGGTCGGCGGCCTTACGCGTCAATGCCCGGGATCGGCTTCGCCCGGACATGAACCGCTTCACGTTCTCGTCGACGATGATGTCGCTCGGACGCAGCGGGCGGGTCATGTAGAGACCGTCGAGCGAGGTGAGGCGGCTGAGCGCCACATACGTCTGCCCCGGCGCGAAGGTGCGGGGGCCGAGATCGATGATCGCCTTGTCGTAGCTCTTGCCCTGCGACTTGTGGATCGTGACCGCCCACGCCAGACGCAGCGGGAACTTCGTGAACTCGGCCACCACATCCTTCGACAGCTGCTTCGTGACGGGCGAGTAGCTGTAGCGGTAGCGCTCCCAGGTGACGGGGTGCACCTCGTGACGCTCGCCGTCGACCTCGACCGTCACCACATCGGTGATCTTGATGACCTCGCCGAGAGTGCCGTTCACCCAGCGCCCCTCACCGCCGGCGTCGTTGCGCAGGAACATCACCTGTGCGCCCACCTTGAGCTCGAGCTTCTCGTCGGCCGGGTAGGCGCGGCCCCCGAACTCGCCGTTGACGTCGGCGACCGCCGACATGGCGCGGCCCGGCAGTCTCCCGAGCGCGGAGGCGTTGATGCGGTTGACGGTGGCGTTGGTCGTGGCGAGGGTGATCGTGCCGTCGTCGGGCGCAGGCCGCGCCCCGACCGAGTTGAGGCGCCCCGCCATCTCGGCCGTCACCATCCCGTAGCGCACACCGTTCAGCAGGTGCTTGAACTCGAGCTCATGCTGTCGGTGGATGGTGCCGAGCTCGTAGATCACCAGGTCGGCCTCGTCCCACACCTTCGCGTCGAAGAACCAGATGGAGCGATAGTGGTCGGCGAAGTAGGCGCGCTCGTCGCCATCCCCCGGCACCGGCGCGAGCTGGAACGGGTCGCCGAACAGCACCAGCTGCACCCCGCCGAACGGCTCGTGGCGCCGCTGGCGCGCCTGACGGAGACTGCGGTCGATGGCGTCGAGGAGGTCGGCGTTGACCATCGACACCTCGTCGATCACGAGCGTCTCGATGGCGTTCAGAAGCTTCTTGAGCTCGGGCGACTGCTCGATCTCGTGGTCGGCGATCACGCCGATCGGCAGCCGGAACAGCGAGTGGATGGTCTGCCCGCCGACGTTGAGAGCGGCGACACCAGTCGGCGCGCACACGACGAGCTGCTTGGAGGTGTTCCACGCAAGGTATTCGAGCAGCGTCGACTTGCCGGTTCCGGCCCGGCCGGTCACGAAGATGTGGTCGCGCGTGGTCTCGATCGCCTCGAACACGGCCTGCTGTTCGGGAGCGAGTTCGGAGCGCGGCACCACAGAAGGCTAGCCGAGCCAGCTGAGCGCACCCGGACGCGCACGGCAGAATGAGGACCATGCGGATGGCGTGGGCGTGGGCAGGAGCCGTAGCTCTCGTCGTCGCGTCCGTCGTCGGCGGTGTGGCGCTCGCGAGCGCCACCGTCTTCTCGGCCTCCGGATTCGTGCGCGACTACCTCACCGCGCTCAGCGCCGACCGCATCGACGAGGTGCTCGCGCTCCCCGGCGCGCTCGACGAAGGCACCGACTCGGCCCTCCTCACCACGCACGTCGGCGAGCGCTTCGCGTTCGAGATCCTGGGTGAGGAGCAGAGTGAGGGCGTGCACCTCGTGCGGGTCGCGTTCGGCGCGCACCCCGACCGGCTCGGCTCCCGCACCACACTCGCGATCGAGCAGGTCGGCACGCGCTTCCTGCTGTTCCCCCGCTGGGGCTTCGCCGCTCCGCCGCTCACGACCGTCAGCGTCGAGCTCTCCGGCGACGCCCGGTTCACCGTTGGCGAGCGGCCCGTGACATCCGACGCGTCCACGATCGAGCTCACGGTGCTCCGCCCCGGCATCTACCGGCTCGACCACGAGTCCGACTTCCTCGAAGCGCGAGACGTGCATGTGCTCGCAGCGCGCCGCTCGGAGAGCGCCAGCCTCAGCATCCGCCCCACCGAGCGCTTCCGCGATGCCGTCGACGGCGCTCTCGACGAGCTGCTGGACGGATGCGCGGATCAGACGGTGCTGTTCCCTGTCGGATGCCCATTCGGAACCGCTGTCGCCGACCGCGTCATCTCGGAGCCGACATGGTCGATCGCGACGGTGCCGTCGGTGACGATCGAACCGGCCGACGAGCTCGGACTCTGGCGCGTCGCCCGATTCGCGGGCACGGCGCACCTCGAGGTGGAGGTGCAGGACCTCTACGACGGATCGCGCGCCATCGAGGAGCGCGAGGTGCCGTTCGAGGCGGCGTACGACGTCAGCTTCGACAGCGAGCGCGTGCTGCTGCTCCCTCGCTGAGGGCCCCGCCGCCTCAGTCGCGGCCGGAGCGCTTCGCGAGCATCGCGTTGTAGGCCAGCAGCTCGGCGTCGCCATCGCGCTCGGCGGCGCGGTCGCGGCGCTTCGCCTCGCGTGCATCGCTGCGCGCCCACTGCACCGCCACCACGATCGCGAGGATCACCGTCGGGATCTCGCCCACCGACCAGGCGATGCCTCCGCCCCACTGCTGGTCCTCCATGGGGTCGAGACCCCACGTGCGACCCATCGCGCCGAACCAGTCCGCGAGCATGAGGCCCGTGTCCGACATGATCGCGAGCCCGAAGAACGCGTGGAACGCCATCGTGGCCAGCAGCAGCAGCAGCCGGAAGGCGTACGGCGGACGCTTCTGCACCGGATCGACGCCGACCAGGACGAGCGCGAACAGGTACCCGGAGAGCAGGAAGTGGATCACCATCCACACGTGCCCGATGTGATCCGACACCGCCCAGCGGAACATGTCGGTGAAGTAGAACACCCACAGGGACCCCGCGAAGATGACCGCCGCCACGATCGGATTGGTGAGCACGCCCATGTAGCGCGACTGAACCACCCACAGAATCCACTCTCGGGCGCCCCAGCTGCCGTCATCCCGACGGTGGATGGCGCGCGCGGCGAGCGTCACAGGAGCGGCGAGCACGAGAAGGATCGGGATCGCCATCGTGAGGATCATGTGCCCGAGCATGTGGGTCGAGAACAGGTACGTGCCGTAGAGGGCGGGCGCGCCGTTGGTGACCCACAGCAGCACCGCGAGTCCGAGCAGCCACATGACGGTGCGGTACCAGGGCCAGCTGTCGCCGCGACGACGCAGGCGCCACACCCCCGCCACGTAGAAGAACGCGAAGAACACCACCACAAGCAGCCACAGCGGGTCGAGCTGCCACTCGGTGAGATAGCGGATGGGGGTGAGCTCCGGCGGCAGCGCCCGGCCCGTGAGGATCTCTGCGGGGGTCGGGTCGGCGAGATCGCTCGCCGGGACCTCCGGCACGGGCGGTGCGGTGCGCGCAAGACCTGCGGCGAGACCGGACGCGATGCCCATGAACGCGATCTCGGTCACCAGAAGCAGACGGAACCATCCGGGGGCCGCGTCGCGCACACGCGCGATGACGGCCTTGCGCTGCACGGCACCGAAGAGCCCCAGCACGAGAAGCGCGGTGACCTTGCCGAGCACAATGAGCCCGTAGCCGCTCGTGAGCTGATCCAGCGCCCCCACCCGGATCGACGCCGAGACGAAGCCGGAGAACGCCACCACGATGAAGCACACGAGCGCCACCGTCGAGTAGCGGGCGAGCACGGTGCGCAGGCGACCCTCGTCCAGCAGAGGGCGCACGAGCACGATGGTGAGCAGTCCGCCCACCCAGACTCCGGCGAAGACGAGGTGCAGCCAGATCGAGCTGACGGCCAGGTTGTGGTCGGCGGTGGCGCCGGCGTGGCCCTGCTGCGCGATCGGGATGAGGCCCAGTGCCGCCCCGACGGCGACGAACGCGAGCGTGCCGACGTGGCGCACCGCGAAGCACAGAGCCGTGACCGCAGCCGCGACGAGGGTTGTGGTGAGCCAGGCGCGTCCCGCGGACACCTCGGTGAGGAAGGTGCCGAGCTGCTGCCCGTAGGCGTCATCGAGAGTCGGAGCTTCGATGCGCAGGCTCTGGAACAGGAAGAAGGCCATCACGGCCGAGGCGATCGTCCACACCGCCGCGGCGCCCGCCGCGACATCGACGGCGCGCTCATAGGCGCGCTCCCCCGGCGTGAGAGCGAAGCACGCGACCACGAGAGCGCCGAGGGCGCCCGCGGCCCCGAGGTCGACGAACACCGTCGTGATGGGGATGCCGTATCGAACCACCGCGCCCGGGTCGATGAACGGCGGGGCGTCGGCTCCCCCGCCGATGGCGAGGGCGGCGAGCACCGCCGCGAACGCGGCGAGCAGGAGGATTGCGGGTGTCGTGACCCACGCTACGCGTCGCACCCATCCAGCCTAGGCCGCGTCACCTGTTAACGAGGGGAGGGCGCCGACCCGGTGGTCAGCGCCCTCCCTCGAGGTCTGTCGTCGTTACTTGACGGCGGCCTTCAGCTTGCTGCCAGCCGAGACCTTGACGCCGTTCGACGCGGCGATCTGGATGGTCTCACCGGTCGCGGGGTTGCGGCCCGCACGAGCGGCGCGAGCGGTCTTCTCGAACGAGATCCAGCCGGGGATGCTGACCTTCGTGCCCTTGCCGACCTGAGCCGCGACGGTGCCGAAGAACGCGTCGACGACCTTGCCGACGGTCGCCTGGCTCTCGCCGGTCTCGGCGGCGATGGCGGCGACGAGGTCGCTCTTGTTGAGGGTGTCAGCCATGGTTGTCCTCCTCGGACGTTAGCTAGTTTTTCTGATGCGGCCCAGTTGGGGCCGCGGGGGGCGGTTCTGAAGCTCTCGCCCCCTGAACCGTGCACGAAACTATCAGGGATCCCCGACTTTTCAGGGATTTTGACGCATTTCGCCGCGGGCGAGCGCGAGGGCGGCGGTCGCCGTCTCGGGTGCCGGCGACCACAAACGAGGGCATCGAGAGCTCCACGGACACGGCCGCTGCGGAGGTGTGGTCGCGCGCACGACACGCAAGGCCGTGGACGCGAGCGATGCGCCGACGCGATCTGGATTCCGAAATAGGCGTCTGACCGGGATAAATTCGAGAACCCGCCCACCGCATGCGCGTCACCAGCGCGCACGACGCCGCGCAACGGCACGCACCCGCGCGGGCACGGACGGAAATGCCCCGGTATCGGTGGAGCATTCCCCGCGCCGTCCCGTGCCGCGGGCGCGACGATCCCGTATCGCCCCAGGCGAACACCTCGCCGCACGCGCGTGTCGCGCGTGCGATCGCGCCGGGACAGCCACTCTCCCCGGGAACGACGAAGGGCGCCGGCATGACGCCGACGCCCTTCTGACGTGTTCTGCGGTGCTTACCAGCTCGACTTGGTCACGCCGGGCAGCTCGCCACGGTGCGCCATGTCGCGGAAGCGGACACGGGAGATGCCGTACTCGGTGAGGACACCACGGGGGCGGCCGTCGATGGCGTCGCGGTTGCGCACGCGGACCGGCGAAGCGTCACGGGGGAGCTTCTGCAGGCCAAGGCGCGCGGCCTCACGCTGCTCGTCGGTCGAGTTCGGGTCGACGAGCGCCTTCTTCAGCTCGAGGCGCTTCGCGGCGTAGCGCTCGACGATGACCTTGCGCTGCTCGTTCTTGGCGATCTTGCTCTTCTTGGCCATGCTTAACGCTCCTCGCGGAATTCGACGTGCTTGCGGACCACGGGGTCGTACTTCTTGAGCACGAGACGGTCGGGGTCGTTGCGACGGTTCTTCTTGGTCACGTAGGTGTAACCGGTGCCCGCGGTCGAGCGGAGCTTGATGATCGGACGGATGTCCTGAGCCTTCTTGGCCATTAGAGCTTCACACCCTTCGCGAGGAGGTCCTGGACGACGGCCTCGATGCCACGGGCGTCGATCACCTTGATGCCCTTAGCGGACACGTTGAGGGTGATGGTGCGGCGGAGCGACGGGACGTAGAACTTCTTCTTCTGCACGTTCGGGTCGAAGCGGCGCTTCGTCCGGCGGTGCGAGTGCGAGATGTTGTGTCCGAAGCCGGGAACGGCTCCGGTCACCTGGCACACAGCTGCCATGGTTTCATTCCTTATCTGGTTACCGTGAGGCGAACGCCCCACCCAAGGTCACTTGTCGGCACGCCATGCTGGGGATCATCCGGGCCGGAGCCCAGCGCCCGAGCGGCGCACAAAGAAGGCCGCATGCTTGCGGTCAACCCTCCCACGGTACCTGAGGGAAGCTGAATCCGCCAATCGGCCGCTCAAGCGTGCCACCGCGGGCGTGCAGGCCTGGGGCTCAGCGGGTGGGCGTGACGTGAGACCGGGGTTGCTTCGCATCTCGGGTCTGATGCCCGACGCGCTTCTCGTATCGGGCCCGAAGATCGGCAACAATCTGTCGCTCCTCAGGGGTGATCGGATCCGCCTTGCCCTGAGAGATTCGTGTGGAGAGAGCGCTCATCCGCTTCTTCTGAACGGCCATCGCAACCACCTCCTCGTCCAAGTCTCCTCTACGAGCAGAGACGTGGGCAGCCAAATATGCAACCCCCGCACCGGCGAGCGCAAACAACCCTGCCGCGGGCGGACCACTCCAGAACTGACGCCAAAAAGGGTCATCGAGCACGAACGGAGGAAGGAGACCGCGGGTGACGGCTCCGACCGCGAGACCAAGCACCCCCGCCGTCACAGCCCACACAACCGTGCTCTTACGCGTCAACCGCAGCCTCCGGTCCGTTCTGTGGGTATCAATATGCGGATCGCAAAATCTTGCCGCGCCCACGTCCTGCGTCTCGCGCCGAAGCCTAGCGTCACACCGACACCAAGGGGGCAATTGCACAGGCTCCACACCCTGGCACCCACGCCGAGCCGCCCGTATGCTCACCGCATGACCGAGACCGCGCCCGCGCTGCTCGCCGAGCTCGCAGCGCTCGAGGACCCGCGGATGCGCGCAGTCAACGAGCGACATGGCGACGACCACGGCGTCAACCTCAGCGCCCTGCGCGGCATCGCGAAACGCGTGAAGCGCAACCCTGAGCTCGCCCGGGAGCTGTGGGCGACGGGCGATACCGCCGCCCGCCTGCTCGGCATCCTGCTGACGGCACCGCGCGACTGGAGCGTCGAGGAGCTCGACGCGATGCTGCACGAGGCGCGCGCGCCCAAGGTGCTTGACTGGCTCACCAACTACCTCGCCATCAAGCACCAGGATTCCGAGCGTCTGCGGGCGCTGTGGCTCGGCGATCCCGCCGACGAGGTCGCCGCCGCCGGCTGGGAGCTCACCGCCGATCGCGTGCAGCGCTCCCCCGGCGGCCTCGACCTCGATGCGCTGCTCGACACCATCGAGGCGGAGATGGCGACAGCGCCCAGCCGCACCCAGTGGTCGATGAACAAGACCCTCGCCCACCTCGGCATCCACCACCCCCAGCTGCGCGACCGCGCCCTCGCCATCGGCGAGCGCCTCGGGGTGCTCAAGGACTACCCCACTCCCCCGAACTGCACCTCGCCGTACGCCCCCGCCTGGATCGGCGAGATCGTGAAGCGGATGGAGGCGGGCGCGGCGCGTTAGCCTGGCCGGATGGCCTCCGAGTCCCCCATCCTCGCCGTCGAGCGCCGCATCCACCGGGACGAGAGCGCCGGCGATCCGCTGCCCGCTCCCACCGCATCGGCGACTGCCCGCGCGCTCTCGGAGTGCCTCGCCGCGGGCGACCTCGACGACCACCTCGGCGCCCTGCGCGCCTACGCCGCCGAGCGCGACGGCGCCTCGCTCACCGAGAACGGACGCGTGCTGACGCTCACACTCAGCGACGGCGAGGTGCTCGTGGAGCTCGACGACGAGCAGCGGATCGGGCGCCTCGCGTTCTCGATGACACCACTCGACCTCCCGCGTCGCGGCTTCTGGTCGCGGCTCCTCGGCAGGAGCTGAGCGCCCGAAGGCTCAGTGCTCGCTGCAGGCGGGGCAGAGCCCGAACACATCGACCACATGGTGCGGGTCGGTGAAGCCGTGCTCGGCCGCCACCTGACGCGCCCACGCCTCCACCGGATCCGCAGTTATCTCGATCGTGGCTCCGCAGCTGCGGCAGATGAGGTGATGGTGGTGACTGCCGGGCGTGCACGCGCGGTAGAGGCTCTCGCCATCCTGCTGAAGCGAATCCGCGTCGCCCTCCTCCGCGAGGTCGGCGAGCGCGCGATACACGGTCGCGAGGCCCACCTCGGAGCCGGTGCCGCGCAGCGAGGCGTGGAGAGCCTGCGCTGACACGAAGCCCTCGGTGCGCCCGAGCGCTTCGCGCACCGCCTCCCGCTGCCAGGTGTTCCGCTTCACGCCATCGCCTCCTTCGCACCCAGGGTACGACGGTCGCGGCGACGACGCCCAGCGAGGGCGCACACCCCCCAGATGAGGAACGAGATCGTGGTCACGTAGGGGCTGATCGGCACACTCGACCCGAGCGCGAGAAGGATGCCGCCGACGAGCGCGATGAGCGCGAACGCCATCGACAGGAACGGCACCGCCACCGGGGAGCTCGAGATCCGCAGGGCCGCGGCGGCCGGCGTCACCAGGATCGCGAGCACGAGCAGCGCGCCGACGATCTGGATGCTCGCCGCCACCGCGAGACCCAGCAGCAGCATGAAGACGATCGAGATGGTGCGCACCGGGATGCCGCGCGCGAGCGCCACTTCCGGGTCGAGGCTCGCGAAGCTCAGCGGGCGCCACATGACGAGCAGCCCCAGCACCACGATCCCGCACACCACAGCCAGCGCCGTGAGCTTCGGGTCGTCGACGGCCACGATCTGGCCGGTGAGAAGCCCGAACTTGGAGGAGGCGCGGCCGGGGTAGAGCGAGAGGAACAGGATGCCGAGGCCGAGGCCGAAGGGCATGAGCACCGCGGTGATCGAGTTGCGGTCGCGCGCCCGCGAACCGAGCAGTCCGATGATGAGCGCGGCGAGCACCGACCCGATGACGGACCCCTCGACGACGCCGATGCCGAACAGCAGGCCCGCCGCAGCCCCCGCGAACGAGAGCTCGCTGATGCCGTGCACGGCGAAGGCGAGATCGCGGGTCATCACGAACACGCCGATGAGCCCCCCCGCGATGCCGAGCACCGCCCCCGCGATGATCGAGTTCTGCAGGAGCACGAGCAGTGCGCCGTAGTCGCTGAAATCGAAGAGCGCACTCCACCAGTCGGTCATGCCGCGCTCCCGTGCTCGTGGTCGTGGTGGGGGTGGTCGGGTGCTCCGACGATGACGACGCGGCCGTGTGTGCGAATGACGTCGACGGGTGCCTGGTACAGCTCGCTCAGCACCTCCGAGGTGAGCACCTCGTCCGGCGATCCGATGCGGAAGCGGCCACCCGCGAGGTAGAGCACCCGATCCACGAAGCCGAGCACCGGGTTCACATCGTGGGTCACGAACAGCACGCCGAAGCCGCGCTCGCGCCGGTGGCGGTCGATGAGCTCGCTCACGTTGCGCTGGGCGCGCAGGTCGAGAGAACCGAGCGGTTCGTCGCACAGCATGAGGCGCGGATCTCCCGCGAGCGCCTGCCCGACACGCAGTCGCTGCTGCTCGCCTCCGGACAGCAGCGTGACGGGCACGCGCGCGTAGTGGCGGGCGCCCACCGCATCGAGCAGTGCGTCGATCTGCGCGTTGCGCGCGCGGCTCGGCAGGCCCGGACCCCAGCGGTGCCCGTCGATGCCGAGCCGCACCAGGTCGCGGCCGCGGATGCGCATCGCCGGATCCTGGCCTCGCTGCTGCGGGATGTAGCCGATTCGGCGATTGCCGCGGCGCACCGGCTCCCCTTCGAAGCGGATCTCCCCCGCGCTCAGCGCATGCTGTCCGAGGATCGCGCGCAGCAGGCTCGTCTTCCCGGAGCCGTTGGAGCCGAGCACGGCGATGAACTCACCGGGCATCACATCCAGGTCGAGTCCCGACCAGAGTGTGCGCGCGCCGAGTGTCAGCTGCGCATCGCGCACGGTGAGCACCGGTTCCGTCACATCCGGCACTCTACCTGAGAACGGTTCTCACCCGCACGGGTGGCCGCACGTCCCCCACTGAGGTGTCACTTTCTGCCGCTACGGCGCCGCCGTAAGCGGCAGAATGTGACACCTCGGGTCTCAGCAGCTCGGGGGCTGAGTCCCACGGGGTGCTCGGTGGCTCGGGGTCAGTCGAGCAGGAGCGCCGGCTCCTCGAGCACGCTCGCCACATCCGCCGTGAAGCGGCTCGCGACATCGCCGTCGACCACGCGATGGTCGAAGCTCGCGCCGACGGTCGTGACCCACGCAGGGCGCACCTCGCCATCCACAACCCACGGCTTCTGCTTGATGGCTCCCAGCGCGACGATCGCGACCTCGCCCGGGTTGAGGATCGGGGTGCCCGTGTCCATCCCGAATGAGCCGAGGTTCGTGATCGTGATGGTGCCGTTCGACATGTCGGCGGGCTGGGTCTTGCCCTCGCGGGCCGTGAGCGTGAGCTGCTCCAGCGACTGCGCGAGCTCGAGCATGCTCAGGTTCTGCGCGTCCTTGACGTTCGGCACGATGAGACCGCGCGGGGTCGCCGCAGCGATGCCGAGGTTCACATAGTGACGGATGATGATCTCCTCATCCGTCCACGTCGAGTTGACGGTGGGGTTGCGGCGCACCGCCCAGATGATCGCCTTCGCCATCACCAGCAGCGGGCTCACCCGCACTCCCGCGAAGTCGGGCGACGCCTTCAGGCGCTTCACGAACTCCATCGTGCGGGTCGCGTTCACATCCGTGAACACGGAAACGTGCGGGGCGGTGAACGCGGAGGCGACCATCGCCTGCGCCGTCGCCTTGCGCACACCCTTCACCGGGATGCGCTCCTCGCGCTCGACAGGCCAGGCCGGCGTCTCGATGTTGCGGAACACGCTCGCCTGCTGCGCCTGACGGATGACGTCGTCGCGCAGCACCTCGCCCCCAGGTCCGGTCGCCGTGACCTGACGCAGATCGACGTCGAGATCCTTTGCGAGCTTCCGGATGGGAGGCTTCGCGATCACGGGAGCCGCCGAACGCGCCACCACTCGCGCCGGAATGCGGGTGCGCGCAGCGCCCGAGTCAGGCACCTCGACCGCGGGGCCTGGGCGACGGCGACGGGTCGGCGCGTGGCCGCCCTTCGAGCCGTATCCGACGAGCACAGCGCCCGAGCCGCCCTCACCCGCCTCCTCGCGTGCCGCGAGGGCGGAGGGGTTGGCGATCTGGCCGAGCGATTCGGAGTCGTTCGCGGGAGCCTGCAGCTCGATGGTGCCGCCCGACGAGTCGACGCGGATGATGGGCGAGCCCACCTCGACCGTCGCGCCCTCCTCGGCGAGCAGCTCCGTCACGACACCGGCGAAGGGGCTCGGCAGCTCGACGAGCGACTTCGCCGTCTCGATCTCGACGAGCACCTGGTTGACGGTGACCGTGTCGCCCGGCTTGACCTTCCAGGCGACGATCTCCGCCTCCGTGAGGCCTTCTCCGACATCCGGAAGCGGGAACTCTGCGTGTGCCACGGGGACTCCTTCGTGGTTCGTCAGTACGCGAGCGAGCGGTCAACCGCTTCGAGGATGCGATCGACATCGGGAAGATAGTGACCCTCGAGTTTGGCAGGAGGGAAGGGGGTGTCGAAACCGGAGACCCGCATCACGGGCGCCTCGAGCGAGTAGAACGCGCGCTCGGCGACCGTCGCGGCGATCTCGGATCCGACGGAGACGTTGCCGGGCGCCTCCTGTGCCACGACGAGGCGGCCCGTCTTCTGCACCGACTCGAGGATGGGGCCGTAGTCGATGGGCGAGAGGGAGCGCAGATCGATCACCTCGACGCTCGTGCCCTCAGCTTCGGCGACCTCCGCGACCTGCAGCAGCTGGGCGATCATGGCGCCGTGACCCACGAGGGTCACCTGGTCGCCGGAGCGCACGACGCGGCTCTGATGCAGCGGTGCGGGCACGCCGTCGTCGGCGACCTCGCCCTTGTTCCAGTAGCGGCTCTTCGGCTCGAAGAACATCACCGGATCGTTCGACTGGATGGCCTGCTGGATCATCCAGTACGCATCATTGCTCGTCGCGGGGCTCACGATGCGCAGCCCCGCCGTGTGCGCGAAGTACGCCTCGGGGCTCTCCTGGTGGTGCTCGACCGCGCCGATGTGGCCGCCGTAGGGAACACGGATGACGATCGGGAAGGTCTGGTTGCCTTCGCTGCGGTAGGTGAGCTTGGCGAGCTGGGTGGTGATCTGGTCGAAGCCGGGGAAGATGAAGCCGTCGAACTGGATCTCGCACACCGGGCGGTAGCCGCGCATCGCGAGGCCGATTGCCGTGCCGATGATGCCGGACTCGGCGAGCGGGGTGTCGAGCACGCGCGAGGCGCCGAACTGACTCTGCAGCCCCTCCGTGACGCGGAACACGCCGCCGAGGGTGCCGATGTCCTCGCCCATGAGGATGACGCGGTCGTCGGCGGCCATCGCGGCGCGGAGGCCTTCGTTGATGGCCTTGGCCATGGGGAGCATGCGCTCGGTCATTCGGCACCTCCGTCGAATCCGGCGAGGTAGGCCTCGTTCCAGGCCGCCTGCTCCTCGAGCGCCGCGTGGGGCTCGCTGTAGACGTTGCTGAACATCTTGCTCGGGGGCGGCGGCTCGAGCGCGAGGATCTTCGCTCGGATGCCGGCCGCGAGATCTTCGGCTTCGGTCGCGACCTCGTGGAAGAAGTCATCGCCTTCGCCGAGGGAGCGCAGGTAGGTCTCGAATCGCGCGATCGGGTCGCGGTCGCGCCAGATCTCCTGCTCGGCGTCGGTGCGGTACTTGGTGGGGTCGTCGCTCGAGGTGTGCGCCCCCATGCGGTAGGTGAGCGCCTCGATGAAGTGAGGTCCGGCTCCGCGGCGCGCGGCGTCGAGGCCGGCGGATGTCACGGCGTAGCTCGCGAGCACATCGTTGCCGTCGATCTGCACCGACGGGATGCCGAAGCCTGCGGGGCGCAGATACAGGGGTGTGCGCGACTGCCGCTCGACGGGCACGGAGATCGCCCAGTGGTTGTTCTGCAGGAAGAAGACCTGGGGGGTGTGGTAGCTCGCGGCGAAGACGAACGCCTCACTCACATCGCCCTGGCTCGTGGCGCCGTCGCCGAAGTAGACGAGAACTGCGGTGTCGGTCTCGACGTCTCCCGTGCCGCTCGCGCCGTCGAGCTGAACGCCCATCGCGTAGCCGGTGGCGTGCAGGGCCTGCGATCCGATGACAAGCGTGTACAGGTGGAAGTTGCCCGTCTCGAGCGGGTCCCATCCGCCGTGGCTCTGTCCACGCAGCAGCTCGAGGACGCGCATGAGGTCGAGGCCGCGGATGCGCCCCACGACGTGCTCGCGGTAGGAGGGGAAGATGTGGTCCTGCGGGCGGGCGGCGAAAGCCGATCCCACCTGCGCGGCTTCCTGGCCGAGGCTCGGAACCCACAGCGCGAGCTGTCCTTGGCGCTGCAGGTTGCCTGCCTCGATGTCGAAGCGGCGCATGACGACCATCTGGCGGTGGAATTCGCGCAGCTGCTCGTCATCCAGGGCGCGGATGAGCGGAAGGTAGGGGGCGTTGGCGTCGTTCTCGAGGAGGGTGCCCTGCGGCGAGAGCAGTTGGATCGTCGCCTCGGTGTAAGACATGGTGA
Source organism: Actinomycetes bacterium (assembly GCA_023432305.1). Taxonomy (GTDB): domain Bacteria; phylum Actinomycetota; class Actinomycetes; order Actinomycetales; family Microbacteriaceae; genus Homoserinibacter. The sequence goes on along the minus strand of JAEYUT010000084.1, from coordinate 2,274 downwards.
CAACCCTAACCGTGGCTGTATGCCCGCCTGGTCAGCGGTTCGCGACAATCAGGTCCGTCGCCTGCAGGAGCTTCGTCACAGATTCCTCGGGACCGATCGAGACCCGGATGCCCTCGGCGGCGAACACCCGCGCGACGATTCCGTGGGCTTCCAGCGTCTCGGCTGCGGAGGCGGTGGCGTCTCCTGTGGGCAGCCAGATGAAGTTGCCCTGTGCCGCCGGGATCTCCCAGCCCTGACCGAGGAGCGCCGCGCGGATGCGGTCCCGGCGGTCGACGATCTCGGCGATCTGGGGGGCGTACTCGGCCTCGTTCTCGAGCGCTGCGAGCGCGGCGCGCTGCGCCTGCTCGGTCACGGACAGCGGGATGGCGGTGGAGCGGCATGCGTCGAGGATGTAGGCCGGGCCCACGGCGTAGCCGACGCGGAGACCGGCGAGGCCGTACGCCTTCGAGAAGGTGCGCAGCACCACGAGGTTCTCGTGCTTCGCGAGCTGCGAGATGCCCTCGACGGCGGCCGGGTCGGTCACGAATTCGCGGTAGGCCTCGTCGAGAACCACGAGCACCGTCTCGGGCACGGCGGCCATGAAGCGCTCGAACGCCTCTGCGGTGACGATCGGTCCGGTGGGGTTGTTCGGGGTGCACACGAGCATGAGCCGTGTGCGATCGGTGATGGCTGCGGCCATCGCGTCGAGGTCGTGGCTGCCGTCGGGGAGGTTCGGCACCTGCACGCTCGTCGCACCCGGCACGGTGGCGACGGAGGGGTACGCCTCGAAGGAGCGCCACGAGTAGAGGATCTCGTCGCCGGGGGCGGCGGCGGCCTGGGCGAGCTGGTACAGGATCGCGACGGAGCCCGCCGCGACGTGCACCTCCTCCGTGCTGACGCCGAAGCGCTCGGCGAGCCGCGCGCGCAGTGCGGACGCCGACCCGTCGGGGTAGAGCTGCGTCGTCGCCTGCGCGATCGCCTCGGTCACCGCGGGGATCGCCGGGAACGGGCTCTCGTTGCTCGAGAGCTTGAAGGCGTCAGCGGCGGCGGGTCGCCCCTGGCGGTACGGCGGCAGAGCGGCGATCTCGGGGCGAAGGCGAACGGGCATGGTCTCAGCCTACGATCCGCATCGGATGGTCCTGGCGGTGCGGGGCGAGCACTGGGATGATGTCGGGATGCGATTCGTCATCCGACTCCTCATCAATGCGTTCGCGCTGTGGCTCACGGTCTTCATCCTGAGCCCGCATGTGGAGGTGACGTCGTGGGATCCCGTCGCCGACGAGCTCGCCGCAGCCGGCGTGGGCATCTCGTGGCCGCTGTTCTGGACGTACCTGCTCGTGGCTCTCATCTTCGGCATCGTGAACGGCGTCATCGGCACGGCGATCAAGATCGTCGCGTTCCCGCTGTACGTGCTGACCCTCGGTCTCATCTCCCTCATCGTCAACGGGCTGCTGTTCCTGATCGTGGCGCTCATCTCGACGGGGCTCGGCTTCGGTCTCTCGGTGGAGGGTTTCTGGTGGGGCGTGCTCGGCGCGCTGCTTCTGGCGGTCATCGGGGCGCTCATCGGCATCCTGTTCCGTCCGCTCACGAGGCCGCGCTCGCGCTGAGCCCGCGCCGCGTGGGCGGCTCGGTGTCGAATGGAATGCGCTCGGCACGGTAGGTGAGGACGGTCACCTCCGTCTCCGGATCGTCCGCGCCCGTGAGGGCGTCGATCGCGTCGAGCTGGGCACGCACCTGCGGCGACCGAGCCTCATCGAGGAGTGTCGCCGTCTCGGCGTAGGTCGTGCGCTGGTGGGCGGGCAGCGGGTCGACGGTGGGGATGACCGCACCTTCCGGGAAGGCGCGCCGCTCGACCGCGACGCGCTCTCCTGGCTCATGGGGCCCGCCCAGGGCAGTGACCACGTCGTCGGTGTGCCGGATGCTGATCCCCGCGATCGCCGGGTCGAGCGCGACGGCGCTGCTCGGTCCGCCGTAGGTCTCCACCGCCTGGACGTTCCAGCCGCCGGATGCCGCGACGCGCTCCGCGAGAAGCGCGCCTTGGGAGTAGCCGACGAGGGCCACCGGGGTGTCGGCCGTGAGACCCGCGTCGCGCATCGCCATCTCGAGGGCCCGCTGCGAGCCGGCGGACAGCCCGGCGACGGCGGCGACATTGCTCGTGAGATCCCACGGCTCGCCGGCGGTGGTGGGCTCGAAGCTCTTGGTGGGGGCGATGTAGACGGTCGCGCTGGTGGGGTTGTCGGGGTCGCCGTGCAGTTCGATCCGCACATGATCGTCGAGAGGGATGCGGTCGAAGCG
>JAEYUT010000056.1 GCA_023432305.1 Actinomycetes bacterium | reverse complement strand
CGACGACCTCGTCGGTGACCCGGAAGGTGTGCATGCGCCACGAGAGCCAGAACCCGGCGATGATGACGAGCAGCACGACGGCGATCCCGAGCAGCACGAGGATGAGGTTCTGCTCGAGCAGACGCGACATCGGGTCGGGCTCCCAATCGCAGAACTCGTCGGGGCACACGAACGACGGGAACAGGAACTCGATGATCCTGTCGCGCAGGTTCGCGATGATGACACCGAGGATCGCGATGAACGCGATGCCGCCCTTCAGCAGCGGCGTGGCCGGATGCAGGCGGTGCCACTCGCCGTCGGCGAGCTTCGTCACAGGCCGGCCCGCCGGGTCTCGGCGACCGCCACGAGGTGGTCGCGCAGCTGCTCGGCTTCCTCGAAGGGGAGCCCGGGGATGGTCACCGCGGTCGCGGCGGCGGCGGTCACGAGCTTGAGCTCGGCGAGGCCCACGGCGCGCGCGAGCGGGCCGCGGTTGATGTCGACGAGCTGCATGCGGCCGTAGGGCACGGCCACGATGCGGCGGAACATGATGCCGGTGCGGAAGAGCAGGTCGTCATCGCGCAGCATGTAGCCGATCGCGCGGACGCGGCGCGGCGTGAGGGCCGCGTAGACGAGCAGGAACACCGCGACCCCGGCGGGCAGCAGCCATCCGACGGGCGGCCACTCGAAGACCACCACGGGAACGCTCGCGGCGGCCACGATGATCACGGTCCAGATGAGGTTCGAGACGAGATCGATCGTGAGGTACTTCGGCGAAACGCGGCGCCATTCGCCCGCAACGGGGTCGAGGCGAGGGGATTCGGCGGAGGCGGTGGTGTCGGTCACGTCACCACGCTACTCGGGTTCAGGGGGTCGCTGTGGGGCCCGTGCCGGGGTCGTCGTCATCCGGCGGCACGACGCAGAACGCCTCGGCGACGAGCCCGGCGATCATGAGCGCGAGCGAGGCGATGAGCATCACCACGACGCCCCAGATGGCGCCCGTCGTGACGACCGGACGCCCCAGCAGCTCGATCAGCAGACCGATCGCCGCGCCGGCGAAGAGGGCACCCGAGAGCGCGGACGCTTTCGCGATGAGCACGACGCGCGTCGCATAGAAGGGGTCGACTCGAGCATGCTCGTGCAGCCGCACCGCGCGGCGGACCGGCAGCGCCAGAACCACCACGATGACGCCGATGAGAACGAGCGTCACCGAGAGCGGCACCTGCGGAGTGATCTTCGGCATGCCGGCGGCGCCCAGCGCGAGCTGCAGCAGGAGCGCGGCGATTCCGCCGATCACGGCGAGCACGATCAGCGGCAGCGCGCGCGTCCGGGTCATACGCCGGCCTCCGCGAGGGCATCGAGGAGGTCGGAGACCCGACCATGGCCGGGCAGCTCGGCGAGCGGGTCGACTGTCAGCCAGGGACGCAGCACGAAGTCGCGTTCGTGGGCTCGCGGATGCGGGAGGGTGAGCTGCGGGTCGTCCTGCTGCACGTCGCCGTAGACGATGAGGTCGAGGTCGAGCGTGCGGTCGCCCCAGCGGGTGGTGCGCTCGCGGCCGTGCGCGTTCTCGAGATCCTGCAGAACGGCGTGGAGCTCGGATGCCGAGAGCGTGGTCTCGATGAGGGCGACCGTGTTGAGGTAGGCGGGAGCCTCCGGGTCGAGCCCGTAGGGGCGCAGCGCAGGGGTCTCGATCACCGGCGCGAGCTTCACGAGCTCGATGCCCTCGGTGGCTGCGAGCTGGTCGGCGGCCACCTGGATCGTCTCGGCGCGCTGGCCGAGGTTCGATCCGAAGGCGATGACCGCCGCGACCGCGTCGCTCACGGGCGCTCCCGATGGATGGTGACGCTCACGTCGGCGAACGGCACGGGGATGGGAGCCGAGGGCTTGTGCACCACAACGGTCGTCGAGTCGACAAGCGGATACGACAGCGCGATCGAGGCGACGCGCTCGGCGACCGTCTCGATGAGGTCGACGGGATCCGATTCGACCGCCCGGACGACGCGGCTCGCCACCTCGCCGTAGTCGACGGTCGCACCGAGGTCGTCGCCTGCGGAGGCGCGCTCGAGCGAGAGCCGGAGGATCACGTCGACGATGAACAGCTGTCCGGCGACGCGCTCGGAGGAGAGCACCCCGTGGTAGCCCATGGCGCGCAAGCCGGTGATGGTGATCTCGTCGCGGGTGGTCATCGGCGGCCTCCTTGCTCCCATTTATCCCACACATCGAGGGCACGGCGGGAGGAGGACACGTCATGAACGCGAACACCCCAGGCTCCGGATCGGGCAGACAGCGCGCTGATCACCGCGGTGGGGGCATCCCGATCGCTCATCGGGGCACCCTCCGGCAGCATCGCGCCGATGAAGCGCTTGCGCGACGCGCCCACGAGGACGGGCGCGAGATCGGTGAGCTCCTCGAGCCGACCCAACAGCTGCCAGTTGTGCTCAGCGGTCTTCGCGAAGCCGAGACCCGGATCGATGATGATGCGCTCCTGCTGCACCCCGAACACCATGAGCTCCGCGATGCGCGCCTTCAGCTCAGCGCGCACCTCGGCGACGACATCGCCGTAGACCGGCTCGGCATCCGTGGCGCCGCGCCAGTGCATGACCACGAACCACGCGCCCGTCTGCGCGGCGACGGTCGCCATCTCGGGGTCGTAGAGCCCCCCCGAGACGTCGTTGATCATCGTCGCGCCGGCGTCGACGGCGGCACGCGCCGTGGACGCGTTGCGGGTGTCGATCGAGACGGGGATGCCGTTCTCGGCGAGCGCCCGCACCACGGGCACCACGCGCGACCGCTCCTCGAGAGGGTCGATGGCGGCTGCCCCCGGCCGAGTGGACTCGCCGCCCACATCGATCCACGTCGCGCCCTGCTCGAGCATGCGCCGCGCGTGCGCGACCGCATCGTCGAGCACCTCCCAGCGCCCCCCGTCGCTGAACGAATCGGGAGTGACGTTGAGGAT
>JAEYUT010000052.1 GCA_023432305.1 Actinomycetes bacterium | reverse complement strand
CTGGAGCTGTGGACCAACCTCGAGGCCTACCCGGTGGGCGTCTACACGCTGCCGAAGATCCTCGACGAGAAGGTCGCGCGTCTGCACCTGGGTTCGCTCGGCGTCGAGCTCACGGAGCTCACCCCCGAGCAGGCCGCCTACATCGGCGTGCCGGTGGAGGGCCCCTACAAGGTGGACCACTACCGCTACTGATCGCGGACTGTGTCGAATGGAGGGCGCCCGGTGACGGGCGCCCTTCGCTCATCTCGGGGGGATCGGCCGGTGCTCGCGTGCGGGGATCGCGACGCGGCACAGGTGCGCGGCGACCTCGGCGAGCCGGGGGAGGGTCTGCGGGAGCATCTCGTCGAGGGATGACGGGCCACTCGAGAGCGAGAAGGCCGCGGTGATGCCTTCGCGCCGGCACCGGTCGGCGTCCAGCTCGACGCTGCCCGCGATCACGATCACGGGGACGTGCGGAGGTGCCAGGCGACGCACCGCATCCACCACCTTCCCTCCGAGCGACTGCTCGTCGAACCGTCCCTCGCCGGTGATGACGAGGTCTGCGCGCTCGAGCGCCGCAGCGAGACCGACGGCGTCGCTCACGAGCCGCGAGCCGGCGACGAGCTCGACATCGCCGAGAGCGGCGAGCGCGAGCGGAAGTCCACCGGCTGCGCCGAATCCCGGCGCGTCGAGCAGGTGCGCCGGATCCGTGTGGCGCAGGTCGGCGATGTTGCGCGCGAGGCGTGTGAGACCGTCGTCGATCAGGGCGATGTCGTCGGGGGTGGCGCCTTTCTGAGGGCCGAACACGGCGGCTGCTCCGCGCGGGCCGACGAGCGGGTTGTCGACATCGACCGCAACACGCCAGCGCGTGGTGGGGGCTGAGGGGTGGAGCCCCGAGGTGTCGACGGAGTGCAGCGAGGTGAGCCCGCGCGCGCCGCGCGCGGTCTCCCGCCCCTCGGCATCGAGAAGCCGGGCCCCGAGCGCCCGCAGGAGACCTGTGCCGCCGTCGCTGCTCGCCGAACCGCCGACGCACAGCAGCACCTCCCGCGCTCCCGCATCGAGCGCGGCGTGTGCGAGCAGCCCGACGCCGAAGCTGTCGGCCCGCAGCGGCTCGGCGGGAATGTCTCGTACGTGGGGGAGTCCGTTCGCCTCCGCCGCCTCGATGAGGCAGCGTTCGCCGTCCGGGGAGAACCCGATCCGCCCGCGGCGCGGACGATCGAGAGCGTCGACCGTCGCGACGCTCTGGACGCTCGCGAGCGCACCCCAGGAGGCGAGCACGGCGTCGAGCGTTCCTTCGCCTCCGTCGGCCATCGGGATGCGCACGACCTCCGCATCGGGGCGGGAGGCGAGCACGCCGCGCGCGATCGCGTCGGCGGCGTCGGCGGCCGGGGCGCTGCCTTTGAATGAGTCCGGGGCGATCACGACGACGGGAGTGCGCGCGCTCATGTCTCGACAGTAGAGCGCGGGCCGGACGCGCGCGAACGTGCGAGACATCCCCGGATTTGTGGGGCGTGCGGTGCGCGCCATAGCCTGCCCTCGACACATCCCCTCAACGACGAAGGAGTCGCGGTGGCAGACGACCAGGTGACCTACACGCTCGGACCCGACGAGGAGGTGACCCACTGGTACAACATCGTCGCGGACTTGCCGACCCCGCCCCCGCCGCCCCTGCACCCGGCAACGCACCAGCCGGTGGGCCCGGATGACCTCGCGCCCCTGTTCCCGATCGAGCTCATCATGCAGGAGGTCACGACCGAGCGGTACGTGCCGATCCCGGAGCCGGTTCTGGAGGTGTACCGCCAGTACCGCCCGGCGCCGCTCATCCGCGCACGCAAGTGGGAGCAGAAGCTCGGCACGTCGGCGCGCATCTATGTGAAGTACGAGGGTGTCTCGCCGGCGGGCTCGCACAAGGTCAACACCGCGGTTCCGCAGGTGTACTACAACGCGCTCCACGGCATCCGTCGTCTCACGACCGAGACAGGCGCCGGCCAGTGGGGCACCGCGCTGTCGTACGCGAGCTCGCTGTTCGGGGTCGAGTGCGAGGTGTGGCAGGTGGGTGCGTCGTTCGATTCGAAGCCGCAGCGCCGCACCCTCATCGAGGTGTTCGGCGGCACGGTGCACCGCTCGCCGTCGCGGCTCACCGAAGCGGGGAAGGCGTTCCCCGAGGGTCACCCGGGGTCGCTCGGCATCGCGATCTCGGAGGCCGTCGAGGTCGCCGCGCAGGCCGACGACACCAAGTACGCACTCGGATCCGTGCTCAACCACGTCCTGCTGCATCAGACCGTGATCGGCGAGGAGGCGCTCAAGCAGCTTGCGAAGGCGGGCGAGGGCGCGCCCGATGTGGTGATCGGCTGCGCAGGCGGCGGTTCGAACTTCGCGGGTCTCGCATTCCCGTTCCTGCGCGAGAACCTCGTGAACGATGCGGGCACCCGCATCATCGCGGTCGAGCCGAGTTCCTGCCCCACGATCACCCGGGGCGAGTACCGCTACGACTTCGGCGACACGGCGGGCATGACGCCGCTCATGAAGATGTACACGCTCGGCCACGACTTCGTGCCGAGCCCCATCCACGCGGGTGGCCTTCGCTACCACGGCATGGCGCCTCTGGTGTCGCACGCGGTGCATGAGGGGCTCATCGATGCGGTCGCGATCCACCAGAGCGAATGCTTCGAGGTGGGTGTCGAGTTCGCGCGCACGCAGGGCATCGTGCCCGCTCCCGAGTCGGCGCACGCTCTCGCGCTCGCCCGCCGGGAGGCGCTCGAGGCGAAGGAGGAGGGCGACGAGCGGGTCATCGTCGTGGGTCTCTCGGGCCACGGTCTGCTGGAGCTCGGCGCCTACGAGTCGTACCTCGCGGGTCGTCTCTCGGACGACCCGCTCTCGGAGGAGGAGCTCACGGCGTCGCTCGCGGGGGTGCCCGCGATCTGAGGGAGTCCGGTGCTGCGCGTCAGCGGGCGCTCGCCCGGTCGTCGCGCAGCACCGGCTCGAGCCGGGCCAGGCGCTCTGCTTCGAGCTGCAGCGCCCGCATCTCGCGGTCGCGTCGCAGCACGGTGACGCCCGCGAGGAACAGCTCCGGCGCCACATCGGGCAGCGGCGACACGAACTGCGACGCCTCGTGCGCGAGCTGCTGCGCGAGGTAGCCGCGGCGCACCGGATCGAGTTCGCGCGCCGTCGCGAGGAACGTCGCGATGCGTCGGGCGAGCGGATCGGGCATTCGCGCGACGTCGGCGACGCCCGCCCAGCCGGTGAGTTCGAGGGGCATGCCGTAGACGGGGGTGGCGACGCGCGGCGCCCGCTCGTACTGCGCGTAGGTGCCGGCGATGTGGTCGCCGAGCCGCTTCGATCGGGGCGACATGAGCCCGACGAGCGCGGCGATGCCGCCGAAGGTCATGAGGATCTCGACCGCGCCGACGAGGGCGCGGATCGCGGCGTGCCGGAAGCCGGCCGCGCCTCCGTCGTCACGGACGATCCGGGCGCCCACCGCGAGGCGGCCGAGCGACTTGCCTTTCGTGAACGTCTCAACGAGGCACGGCGCGACGACGAACGCCAGCACGAGCGCCGCGATCATCAGCGCCGACACCCATGCCGCCTCCAGCTGCGCGCTCGCGGCGATGGAGAGGAACGCCATCAGCAGCGCGGTGAACAGGATGTACGAGGCGACGAGGTCGATGAGGGCGCCCGCCGCACGCAGTGCGAATCCGGTGGGACGCAGGTCGAGCGCCACGGCCTCGCCCGTGAGGAGGCCGTCAGACTCGCCGAGGATGTCGACCCAGTCGTCGTCGGGTCCGGTCGCCATGAGTATCATTCAAGCAGATGGACCTCGACGCCTATTCTGCCGCTCACGGTGCGGAGTGGATGCGTCTCGCCCAGCTCGCGAAGCAGCGCCAGCTCACGGGCGCCGAGGCGGACGAGCTCATCGACCGCTACCAGTCGGGGGCGTCGCAGCTGTCCGCCATCCGCACATCCATCGGCGGAAGCGCTCAGGGGGAGCATCTCTCGCTCGCGCTGTGGCGGGCGCGGCTGAGGTTCACGGGCACCCGGCGCAACCCCCTGCATGGCGCGGCCCTGTTCTTCCTCGTGCAGCTGCCGGCGGCGCTCTACCGGATCCGCTGGCTGTCTCTTGTGGTGGCGGTCGCCACCGTCGCGATCTCGGCCGCGTACTTCGTCTGGCTCTCCACGGATGCGCGGGCGTTCGCCGCGCTCGGGCTTCCGGACCAGCTGCAGCGCTATGCCGAGGAGGATTTCGTGGGGTACTACTCCGCGTACTCGGAGGCGGGATTCGCCGCCCAGGTGTGGACGAACAACGCGTGGATCGCGGCGCAGTGCATCATGTTCGGCATCCTCGGGCTGTGGGTGCCCTACGTGATCTTCGCGAACGCGCAGGGGCTGGGGATCTCGGCGGCGGTCATGCACCGCCACGATCGTCTGGACCAGTTCTTCCTGTACATCGCGCCCCACGGTCAGCTCGAGCTGTATGCGATCTTCGTCGCGGCCGCTGCCGGCCTCATGATCTTCTGGGCGTGGATCGCTCCCGGCGCGCGGACCCGCGCGCAGGCGCTCGCCCAGGACGGTCGGGCGTTCTTCACCGTCGTCGTCGGGCTCGTGATCGCACTCGGCGTCTCGGGGCTCATCGAGGGCTTCGTCACGCGGCAGGAGTGGCCGTGGGTGCTGAAGATCGGCATCGGCGCTCTCGCGCTCGCCGTGTTCCTCGCGTACCAGTGGGTGGTCGGCCGCGCCGCTGTGCGCGCCGGCGAGCTGGGCGACCTGGAGGAGTTCGAGACCGGCGCCCGCACCATCGTCTCCGCCTGAGGGCGCGGGCTCGGCTGCTTTCTGAGAGCTCTCTCATCTGGGCGGTGGGGCTCTCTCATGCGCGCGCGCGAAGGTGGAGCATCCGAACCGATCGTCAGGGGATGTGCGCATGTCGAGGCTGCAGGTGTTCACGCTCGCGGGGGTGTGCGCACTCGCCGCGACGGCGGTGATCGGCGCGGCCGGGCTGGCGTCCTCGCTCGAGGTCGTCGACACGGCGGGCGTGTCGACCTCCCAGCAGGGTGTGAGCACGGTCGAGCGGCCTCGGGCATCCTCTGAGTCGGAGGTCGCCGGCACGGTCGCCGCGGAGCGCCACGCCACCCCCGATATGCCCCTGGGGCAGCCGCCGGTGCTCCCTGAGCCCGAGGTCGAGGACGCTGACGATCAGGAGTCGTCACCGGAACCCGAGGTGCCGGTGACGGAGGATCCGGTGGCCGAGGTGCCGCCGCCGCCGCCCGTCGTCCTGCCGAGGCCGGGGGATGGAAGCGAACCGCATCGCGGCGGGAGGTTCGGCGATCGCAGCCAGGACCGGGGCGGCTATGGCGGCGCGTGGGGCGGCGCTCATAGCGGAGAGAAGAAGGACCCCGGGCGCACCTGGCATCAGGCTGATCGCCGAGGGCCGGGGCCGGGAGGCCACGGGGACCGCGGCCACGGGAGCGGTCACGGCGGCGGGCGCCGCTGATCGACGGCCGCGGCAGTGAGGTCGGCCCCACCCTGAGAGGGGCCGACCTCACATCGCGGGATCCATCTCGCCCGTGAATCGGTAGCCCATCCCGCGCACGGTGAGCAGGTGACCGGCGCCGATCTTCCGGCGGAGATAGCGCACATAGACGTCCACGACATTGGATCCGGGGTCGAAATCGAGCCCCCACACGCGGCTCAGAAGCTGTTCGCGGCTGAGCACCTGCTCGGGGTTGCGCAGGAACTCCTCCGCGAGTGCGTACTCGCGTGCGGAGAGGTCGAATGTTCCGGTGGGAGCCGTGATGCGCCGGGTGCGCAGGTCGAGGGTCACGACGCCGCAGGTGAGCACCTGCAGCGCTCCGGGCTCCTGGCGGCGTTCGGCGTCATGGAGCCGCACACGCACGCGCGCGAGGAGCTCGTCGAACCGGAACGGCTTCGACATGTAGTCGTTCGCGCCGCTCTCGAATCCGGCGACGGCGTCGTCGGCTGTATCTCGTGCCGTGAGGATGATGACGGGGAGCGCCCCGTCGGTCGCGCGGAGTCGGCGCAGCACATCGTGGCCGTCGATGCCCGGCAGGCCCAGGTCGAGCAGCAGCAGATCGTAGCCTCCGCCGCGCGCGGTCGTGAGGGCGTCGACGCCGTCCTCGACCGTGTCGACGTGGTAGCCGGCGGAGGTGAGGCCGCGTTCGATGAACGAGGCGATGCGCGGTTCGTCTTCAGCCACCAGGATGCGCGGCATCTGCGGCCTCCTTCGGTGCGGGGTGCGCGGGCGTTCGCGGGGTCGGGCGTGTGGTGCGATCCAGCGGCAGCCAGATCGCCACTCGAGCCCCGCCTCCGCGGGGGTTCCTCGCGAACGCGGCGCCGCCGTGTGCGCTCGCGATCGCGGCGACGATCGACAGGCCGAGTCCGGATCCGGCGACCCCGCGCCCCACCTGCACGCGTGCGAACCGGTCGAAGATCCAGTCCAGCTGCTCCTGGGGGATGCCGGGGCCGCGGTCCCGCACCCACAGCTCGAGGCGCGCCGAGTCCTCGTGCGTGAGGACGCTGCCGATCTCGATGACGGTGCCCGCCGGTGCGTATTTGGCGGCGTTCTCCGCGAGCTGCAACCATGCCTGGGTGAGCCGCAGCGGATCGGCCTGGATCTGGACGTGGGCGGCGCCGGCGGAGCGCCATTCGTGTTCCGGGCTGAGGGCGGCCGCTTTCGCGAGGACGCTCTCGGTGAGCTCGGCGACGTCGACGGCGGTGCGACGGAGGAAGTCGGGGCGCGTCGTCTTCACGAGCAGGGCGATGTCGTCGATGAGGAGGTTCATCCGGTCGAGCTCGTCGATCGTGAGGGTGCGCGTCGCGTCGACGTCGAGGGGGTCGGTCGCGTCGAGCAGCTCGAGGTGGCCCCGGACGATCGTGACGGGAGTTCGAAGCTCGTGGCTCACGTCGTCCAGCAGTCGACGCTGGGCGTCGAAGGACCGCTGCAGTCGGTCGAGCATCGCGTTGACGCTGCGGGCGAGGTCGGAGACGTCGTCGGATCCGGTGACGGGCACGCGGCTGCCGAGGTCATCTTCGCCGATCTCCGCTGCGGTGCGCCCGAGCAGTCGCAGAGGTCTGAGGAGCCGCCCGGACACGAACCAG
>JAEYUT010000006.1 GCA_023432305.1 Actinomycetes bacterium | reverse complement strand
ACAGCGTCGACTTGCCGGAGCCGTTCATGCCCACGAGCCCCGTCACCCGGCCCCAGGCAACATCGAGAGTGGCGCCATCGAGTGCGGTGACCTCGCCGTAGCTCACATGCACGTCGTCGATGCGGATCGCGGGGCTGCTCATGGGCCGGTCCTCGCCAGGGCGCTCGCGATGAGCGAGACATCGTGTCGGATGAGGTCGAGGTAGGTGGGCACGGGACCGCCCGGCTCCGAGAGCGAGTCGACGTACAGGATCCCGCCGAACTCCGCCTCCGTCGCCCCGACGACCTGGCGCATGGCGCGATCCGACACCGTCGATTCGCAGAACACCGCCCGCACGCCGCGCTCCTCGACCTCGTCGATGACGCGCACGACACGCTGCGGTGTGGCCTGGGCTTCGGCGTTGACGGGCCACAGGTACAGCTCCTCGAGCCCCGCATCCCTCGCGAGGTACGAGAACGCGCCTTCGCACGTGACGAGCGCGCGCTGGTGTGCGGGGAGGCCGTCGAGGGCGCTGACGAGTTCGTCGTGCAGGCTGCGCAGCTCGGCCGAGTACGCCTCGCCATTCGCGGCGAACGCGTCGGCGTGTTCGGGGGCGAGCGCGCTGAGCGCCGCGACGATGTTGTCCACGTAGGTCTGAGCGGCGAGGGGGCTCATCCACGCGTGGGGGTTGGGGGCACCGGCATGCGCATCCGAGGCGATGTCGATCGGCTCGATGCCCGTGCTGAGGGTCGCATGCGCCGCGTCGATCTGCTGGGTGAACTGCGCGAACCACGCTTCGAGCCCGAGTCCGTTGTCGAGGATGAGCTGGGCGCCCGAGGCGCGGCGGATGTCGCCCGGGGTGGGTTCATAGCCGTGGATCTCGGCGCCGGGCTTGGTGATCGATTCGACGCGCACGTGCTCGCCTGCGACGTTGCGGGTCATGTCGGCGAGCACGGTGAAGGTCGTGAGCACGAGCGGCCGGTCGTCGTCCGGTGACGGCTTCTCGGAGGCGCATGCCGTCATCGAGGTCGCGAGCGCGACTCCGATGAGCAGCGCTGCAATGCGGGAGCGCCCATTTTTCGGCATACCGAAAAATTAGCAGAGGAGCATGGTGGGGCATCGGCATCGGCATCGGCATCGCGAACGACGGAGCCCGCGGGCTCCCGGTGGGGGAGCGCCGCGGGCTCGAGTCGATCGGGGCGCGGAGGCTCAGCCGAAGAGGATCGCCGCCTCGTCGTAGCGCGACTGCGGGACCGTCTTGAGGCGGCCGAGCGCATCCTCGAACGGGACGGTCACGATCTGCGTGCCGCGCAGCGCCACCATCTTGCCCCACTGGCCCTCGAGGGCCAGGTCGAGAACCGCCATGCCGTAGCGCGTCGCGAGCACCCGGTCGTACGCCGTCGGCGTTCCGCCGCGCTGGATGTGGCCGAGGGTCGTCGCGCGCGTCTCGATGCCGGTGCGCTCCTCGATCTCGGGAGCGAGCATGTCGCCGATGCCGCCCAGGCGAGGACGCCCGAACGCATCGAGACCGCGCTCCGAGTACGCGTCATCCATCGTGTCGAGCTTGAACCCCTCGGCCACGACGACGAGCGGCGCCCGACCACGGGCGCGAGCGCTCTGCACGTGCTCGCAGATCTCATCCATGCTCGTCTTGCGCTCGGGGATGAGAATGACGTGCGCGCCCGCAGCCATGCCGGAGTGCAGCGCGATCCAGCCCACGTGGCGGCCCATCACCTCCGCGACCATGCAGCGGCCGTGCGAATCGCCCGTCGTGCGCAGGCGGTCCATGGCCTCCGTCGCGATCTGCACCGCCGTGTCGAAGCCGAAGGTGTAGTCGGTGGCGGAGATGTCGTTGTCGACCGTCTTCGGCACGCCGACGATCTGCACGCCCTCATCCGTGAGGCGCTTGGCGGCCGCGAGAGTCCCCTCGCCGCCGATCGCGATCACCGCGTCCATGCCCGACTCGGCCATGACCTCCTTCACGCGCTCCACGCCGCCGTACTCGAACGGGTTGGTGCGCGAGGAGCCGAGGATCGTGCCGCCCTGCTTGGAGATGCCCATGACCTGGGGGCGTCCGAGAGGCTGAAGGTCGGCCTCCACGAGACCGCGCCACCCATCCCGGATCCCGACGAACTCGACGTCGTCGTGCTGGGTGATGCCCTTGAGCACCGTGCCGCGGATGACCGCGTTGAGGCCGGGGCAGTCGCCGCCACTGGTGAGGATTCCGATTTTCACCGACTCATCATCCCCCATTTCGGGTGAAGCGGGGCGCATAAGGATCCCTCACTCGCTAGAGTTCCGCGAGGCCGGGGAATGCCTCGGCACCACCACCCGTCTCGAAGGAGAGTCATGTCCGATACGAACGCCGCTCCCGCCGCTCCCGCGGCTCCCACGGCTCCCGCCGCTGTTCCCGGAAAGACCATCGGCATCGTCGGCCTCGTGTTCGCGTTCCTGTTCGCCCCGCTCGGTCTGATCCTGAGCATCGTGGGTGTCGTCCAGTCGAAGAAGGCCGGCCACAAGAACACCCCCGCGGTCGTCGGCATCGTCCTGAGCATCATCGGGATCGTCGTGTGGGTGCTCGTCATCGGCGGTCTCATTGCGGCTGGTGCGGCGCTCATGGCCGGCTGCGCGGAGCTCGGCCCCGGCGTGTACGACCTCGGCAACGGCACGTCGCTCACCTGCTGACGTCGCATTGCGAACACGGAGGCCGG
>JAEYUT010000378.1 GCA_023432305.1 Actinomycetes bacterium | reverse complement strand
ACGCGGCGAAGCGCGCCTCGGCGAAGCGGATCACCGTCATCGCCCCGTTCTTCCCCTACGCCCGGCAGGACAAGAAGGGCCGCGGCCGCGCGCCGATCTCGGCCCGTCTCGTCACCGACCTCTTCTCGGTCGCCGGCGCCGACCGCATCATGTCGATCGACCTCCACGCGGCGCAGATCCAGGGCTTCTTCGACGGCCCCGTCGACCACCTCTTCGCGATGCCTGTGCTTCTCGAGCACTTCAAGAAGAGCGTCGACCCGGCAACCCTCACGGTCGTCAGCCCCGACATGGGCCGTGTGCGCGTCGCGGACATCTGGAGCGACCGCCTCGGCGCGCCGCTCGCCATCATCCACAAGCGCCGCGACCCGCGGGTCGCCAACCAGGTGAGCGTGCACGAGATCGTCGGCGAGGTCGAGGGCCGCGACTGCCTGCTGGTCGATGACCTCATCGACACCGGCCGCACCATCGTGAAGGCGGCCGAAGCCCTCAAAGCGCGCGGTGCGAAGAGCGTCATCGTGGGCGCCACACACGCCGTCTTCTCCGACCCTGCGGTCGAGATCCTGCAGTCCGACTTCATCGACCAGGTCGTCGTCACCGACACGCTGCCGCTCGACGAGTCCAAGCGCTGGGACCGCCTCACGGTGCTCCCCATCGCCCCGCTCATCGCGCGCGCCATCCACGAGGTCTTCGACGACGGCTCCGTGACGTCGATGTTCGACGGCGCCGCCTGAGACGCATCCGTCGATCCCCTGATCGCTGTTCCCCTGGGCGTGAGCCCGGCCTAGTCTGCTCGTGTGCGCCCGACCGGGTGCCGACGGGAGGAGCGAGACGATGGACCTGATGGGAATGTCGACGATGATGGGCTCGATGCCCCCTTCGGCGACCGGAGCGGATATGGCCACGATGCAGGAGTGCATCGAGGCGTGTCAGGCGTGCTCGATGGTGGCGACCATGTGCGCCGACGCGTGTGCCGGCATGGACGGCCTCGGCCGTTGCAGCTCCACCTGCATGAACATGGCCGACATGGCGACGACGATGATGCAGATGATGCTGCGTCCGATGGCTCACGACATGACGGTGATGCGCTCCATGCTGGAGGCGTGCGTGGCGATGTGCCGGGCCTGCATCGACGAATGCGCCATGCACGCCGACCACCACGAGCCGTGCCGCATCTGCATGGTGGCGTGCGAGAACATGCGGGATGCGTGCGAATCGCTCATGGCGAAGCTCGCCTGAGCGCCAGGAGTTCAGGCGTCGATCACGCGGACGTTCAGCAGCGCACCGCCGACAGCGACTACGCCTGCGACCGGGTGGTAGCTCACGGGCTCACCGGGCGCCAGCTCGATGGGCAGGTGGTGCCAGAGCGCGATGCGCCCGCCGTCGAAAGTCGTGAGTTCCAGCACCCGCTCATCCGCGGACGCGAGTGCGTCCACCCAGCGACTGGGGGTGCTTCGCGCCACGAACCCCTGCATGGGGTGTGCGCGGTGACCCGCTCCCGAGCATGCCGCCGCGCACATGAGCGAACCGGCTTCCTGCTGAACGTGGGTCGTGTCGTCCATGGGGTCACCTCGATTCGGGGGCTGCGGATGGGTCGCCGGGTGCGACTGCCCGATCAGGCTACGCGCGCCCTCCCGAGAGGCGACCGGATGCCGTCACACAGTGAAACAGAGGCGGCGAACCGCGTCACACATCCGTGCCGGGGGCTCCCGGAACGACCTTGATCTCGGGGATGAAGCCGAGGAACCGCAGCTGCGTCTCGGTGCCGTTGAATGCGGTCGCGTAGCAGTACCAGCCGGGCCCTTCGCCGCCGCCGAGTTCGAACCGAGCCTCCGTCAGCGCCGACTGGGGGGCCGCCGTGGAGGCGACGATCTGGCACGCGAGCGCAGCGGTGCGCGACGCGGTGCCGAGTCCGATGATGATGCCGGGCAGCACGAGCCCGATGATCGCGAGCACCACCACGACCCGGGCGATGCGCTGCATGCGCCTCCCGCGGAGCGTTCCCGCTTCGCCCGGCACGTAGCCCGCGAGCTCGGGGTACTCGTCGGGATCCTCCTTCTCGCGTCGCTCCACCTCCCCAGTCTCGCACCCCGGTCGCACCCGCGCCGGGGGCCGTGCGCGTCCGCTGGCGGTGCACCGCGCCCGCGGGTAGCGTCAGAGCATGGCGGCGACGGCGGACGCGAGGCTCCGTGCCCGGATGGGCGAGGCGTTCGGAGTGGATGCGGCGGGCGTGAACGTGGCGGGGGTGGCGACGCTCGTCTCCCCGTATCCGGTGTCGGATCTCGCGGCGGCGTCGGTCGCGACTGCGGCGGCCGCGGTGCAGTCGCTGCTCGCGGCGACCGGCATCGAGACTCCGCCTGCGACGGTGCGGCGCGAACTCGTCGATGCCTGGTTCCGCTCGGGCGTGCGGCCCGTCGGATGGATCGCGCCGAACCCCTGGGATCCCATCGCGGGCGACTACCAGGCCTCCGACGGCTGGATTCGCCTGCACACCAACGCACCGCATCACCGCGAGGCCGCACTGCGCGTGCTCGGCGTCGACGCGGAACGCGGAGCCGTCTCGCGCGCGGTGGCCCTGTGGGAGGCCGATCAGCTGGAGCAGGAGGTCGTCGCGGCGGGGGGCTGCGCGGCGCGCATGCGGCGCCCCGAGGAGTGGCGCACCCATCCGCAGGGCGCGGCGGTCGCCGCCGAGCCGCTTGTGGCGCGCGCGAGCACAGGCGAATCGCTCGCCTCATCCGAGTGGACCCCGACGCTCGAGCGCCCACTCGCCGGTCTTCGGGTGCTCGACCTCACGCGCGTGCTCGCGGGTCCTGTGGCGACGCGCCTGCTCGCGGGCCTCGGCGCGACAGTGCTGCGCGTCGACCCGCCCGACTGGGACGAACCCGCCCTCGCCCACGATGTGACTCTCGGCAAGCGGGTCGCCCGCGTCGATGCGAGCGACCCGGTGGAGAGGGAGCGCCTGCATCGCAAGGTGAGCGAAGCCGATGTGCTCGTGCACGGCTACCGACCGGGTGGCCTCGAGAGCCTCGGCCTGGGCGTCGAGGAGCGCGCCGCGCTGCGGCCAGGTCTCGTCGACGTCTCACTCGATGCGTACGGGTTCACGGGCCCGTGGGCGTCGCGCCGCGGCTTCGACAGCCTCGTGCAGATGTCGACCGGGATCGCGGATGCGGGAATGCGCGCCGTCGCAGCCCCGCGCCCCGTGCCTCTGCCCGTGCAGGCGCTCGATCACGCCACCGGCTATCTGATGGCCGCCTCGGTGCTTGCGGGGCTGCGCGATCGTCTGACGTCGGGGGAGGGCAGCGCACACCGGCTCTCCCTCGCCCGCACCGCGTTCGAGCTGGAGGACGCCCGCGGTCTGCCGCGCGCGACGCCGTCGGTGCGCGATGAGCCCGCCGACGGCGAGCTCATGCAGACGCAGTGGGGCCCTGTGCGCGTGCTCCCCGGCCCCTTCGACATCGCGGGGGTGCGGATCGCGTGGGATCGCCCACCGCGTTCCCTCGGCTCCGACGACCCGGCCTGGTAGCACGCGCGCACCCGGATGCGACGAAGCCCCGGACGAGGGTGTCGTCCGGGGCTTCTGCGTCCGTGGATCAGTGGGTGTCGACCGCGCTGATCTCGCTGCGGTCGCCCGACCACAGCGTGTGGAACGTGCCGTCCTTGTCGATGCGACGGTAGGTGTGCGCACCGAAGAAGTCGCGCTGTCCCTGCACGAGAGCCGCCGGCAGGCGGTCGGCGCGCAGGCTGTCGTAGTAGGCGAGCGACGACGAGAACGCCGGCGAGGGGATGCCCGCCTCGGCCGCGGCGACGACAACGCGACGCCACGCCTGCTGCGTGCGGCCGATGGCCTCCGCGAAGTACGGCGCCGTCACGAGCGCGACGAGACCGGGGTCGGCCGCGTACGCCTCGGTGATGCGGTTGAGGAACTGTGCGCGGATGATGCAGCCGCCGCGCCAGATGGCCGCGATGTCGCCCTTCTTGATGTCCCAGCCGTACTGCTCGGCGCCCGCGATGATCGCGTCGAAGCCCTGCGAGTAGGCGATGATCTTCGAGGCGTAGAGCGCCTGGCGGACGTCCTCGATGAAGGCGTCGGCGTCTGCGATCTCCAGCGTGCCGTCGGGGCCGGGGAGGCTCGCGGCGGCCGCGCGCTGCGCGGGCTTCGACGACACGGAGCGCGCGAACACGGCCTCCGCGATGCCCGAGACGGGCACGCCCAGGTCGAGCGCGGTCTGGACCGTCCAGGCTCCGGTTCCCTTGGCTCCGGCCTGGTCGAGGATGACGTCGACGAGCGGCTTGCCGGTCTCGGCGTCCACCTGGCGCAGCACCTCGGCGGTGATCTCGATGAGGTAGCTCTCGAGTTCGCCTGTGTTCCACTCGGCGAAGATGTCGGCGATCTCGGCGGGGCTCTTGCCCGTGCCGCGACGGATGAGGTCGTAGGCCTCGGCGATGAGCTGCATGTCGGCGTATTCGATGCCGTTGTGGATCATCTTGACGAAGTGGCCGGCGCCGTCGGTGCCGACGTGCGTCACGCACGGCTCGCCTTCGGCGACAGCCGCGATCGACTTGAGGATCGGCCCCAGGGTCTCCCAGGCCTCGGCGGAGCCGCCGGGCATGATCGACGGGCCGAGCAGGGCGCCCTCTTCTCCACCGGAGATGCCGGCGCCGACGAAGTTGATGCCCGTCTCGCGGACGGCCTTCTCGCGGCGGATGGTGTCGGTGAAGAGCGCGTTGCCGCCGTCGACGATGATGTCGCCCGGCTCGAACACCTTCACGAGCTCGTCGATGACGGCGTCGGTGCCGGCGCCCGCCTTGACCATGATGATCGCGGTGCGCGGCTTCGACAGCGCCGCGGCGAACTCCTCGTAGGTGGCTGCGGGGATGAACCCGGCCTCGGGGTGCGCATCGAGCACCGCCTGGGTCTTCTCGTAGCTGCGGTTGAAGATCGCGACGGTGTTGCCTTCGCGGCTGGCGAGGTTGCGGGCGAGGTTCGAGCCCATCACCGCCAGACCGACGACGCCGATGTTGGCCTGAGTTTCGTTTCCGGACACGAGTTACCTTCCGACTGACTGGGGGACGTGCTCCAGGCTAGTGGGTCGCCCATGCCGGTGCCGTCGGAGGGGCGTCCCGCGCGGACTTCTCTGCCGCGTGCGAGGAGGGGGAGGGGATCAGAAGCCTGTGGGGCTCACGACCATCTCGTCGATGGTGAGCTGCGGCGGGCTGTCGAGCACGAACTGCACGGTGCGGGCGATGTCCTCGGGGATCAGCATGCGTGCGCGGGTGGCGCTGTCGGGCGGAGCGGGCCGCAGCCGCAGGAACTCGCTGTCGACGTCGCCCGGCAGCAGCAGCGTGGCGCGGATGCCATGGCGACCCTCCTGGCCGTTGACCGTCTCGGTGAGCGCTTTGAGGCCGCGCTTGCTTGCCGTGTAGGCGACTCCCGCTCCGGGTGACAGTCGCCAGGCGGCGATCGACGAGACGACCACGATCGTGCCGTGGCCGGTCTGCCGCATCCCGTCGAGCACGAGGTCGATGGCGCGGGCGACAGCCACCAGGTTCGTGTCGACGATCTGCGCGAACTCGGAGATCGACTGGTCCGCCCAGGTGCGCTTCGGGGTGTTGAGGCCCGCCGCCAGCACGAGTTCGTCGACGTGTCCGAACTCGGACCCGATGCGCGCGTGCGCATCCGACAGAGCGCGCGCATCGGTGACGTCGAGCGGGAGGATGAGCGGGTCCGGCCCGCCGGCGTCGGCGATCCGCTGTGCGGTGATCTCGAGGGCGTCGGCGCGTCGGCCGCTGAGTGCGACGCGGCGCCCGGATGTGCCGGCGGCGACCGCGCTCGCCTGACCCATGCCGCTGCCGGCACCGGTCACCCAGACGACGCGGTCGCGGATCTCGGGAACGCTCATGGTGCTCAGGCTCCTGCCGGGTAGTGGATGGGGGCGGCGTGCACGCGCGCTGCCGCCTCGGTGAGCACCCGGCCGAGGTCGCCGGACGCGGGGCTGAACGTCTTGCCGTCGATCGCGAGCGGGGCGCCGAACACGACGACGGGCGCGCCGATCTCGGGGCACTGGATGGCCTGCTCGATCGTGAGGCCGCCGACGGCCTGCACAGGCACGGTCGTCGCGGCGACGATGCCGGCCAGTTCGGTGAGCGGGCTGAGCCCGAGCTCGGGGTGCTTGTTGCGGTGGTCGTAGCCGATGTGGTGGATGACCATGCCGACGCCGAGCTTCTCCATGCGCACACAGGCGGCGACGCGGTCGTCTTCGGCGAGGTCGTC
Organism: Actinomycetes bacterium; assembly: GCA_023432305.1. GTDB lineage: Bacteria > Actinomycetota > Actinomycetes > Actinomycetales > Microbacteriaceae > Homoserinibacter. The sequence continues at coordinate 2,199 of JAEYUT010000378.1, read as the reverse complement.
GCCCATCACGAGCATGCCGAATCGGTCCCCCGCCTCGATGACGGCTTCGATGGTGGCCTCGTGCGCCCGGGCCATCACGATGACGGCGTCGGCGCCCGCGTCGCCCATCATCTCGGCCTCGAGGTAGCCGCCGTCCATCGTCTTGAGGTCGACGACGATGGGGTGCTCGGGGAACTCCCTGCGCAGGGCGCGCACGGCGTGGAGGCCCTCGGCGAGCACGAGCGGGGTGCCCACCTCGATCCAGTCGACGCCCGATTCGACGGCGACGGCTGCGGTGCGCAGGGCCTCGTCGTTATTGGTGAGGTCGAGCGAGATCTGCACGAGGGGGCGGGTGAGGTTCTCGCGCGTGAGGTGGCGGATGGAGGTCGACATGAGCTTCCTTGCTGCGTTCGGGTGGGTGGTTCAGCGGGTGATGGTGTTGGTGAGCGGCTGGCCGTCGCGGAGGGCGATGGCGTTGGCGCGGATGAGGTCGGCGGCGCCGACGGGGCGACCCCCGGCGGTGTGCGGCGTGATGATGACGTTCGGCAGGTCCCAGAGCGGCGAGCTCGCGGGCAGCGGTTCGATCTCGGTCACGTCGAGCGCCGCCCCGGCGATGCGTTCGGCTCGGAGCGCCTCGATGAGGGCGCTCTCGTCGATGGTGGTGCCGCGCCCGACGTTGATGACCCAGCTGCGCGGCGAGAGCAGAGCGAGGCGTTCGGCATTCAGCAGGTGCCGGGTCTCGGGGGTGCTCGGCATGATCATGATGAGCACGTCGGCGCTCGGCAGGATGCTGTCGACGTCGGATTCGGCGATCACGGGATAGCCGCCCCGCTCGCCGGCGGTGCGCGCGACCCCGGTGACACGGGATCCGAGGGCGGTGAGCATGGGCGCGAGCGTCTGCGCGATGGATCCGAAGCCCCACACGACGACGTGCGCGTCGCGCAGGGTGGTGACGCGCTCCGGGTCGTGGATGGGCTGGCGTCCGCCGATCTCGGCCGCCCAGCGGTGGCCGATCTGGGTGCGGGTGAGTGTGTGGATGCGCCGTGCTCCCGCGAGGGCGAGCGCGAGTGCGTGCTCGGCGACGCCGGGGTTCTGCAGGGATCGACCGGAGGTGATGATCACGTTCGGCGCGAAGCCGGCGGCGATCATCTGGTCCGTTCCGGCGGAGAGGGTCTGCACCCAGCGCAGGCGGGTGAGGCGCGTCGCGACGTCGGCGAGCCAGGCATCCGAGTTGCCCCATGCGATGAGCGCTTCCGCGTCGTCATGCGCCGCGGGGAGGGGCTCGGCTGCGCGGTATTCGACGATCTCGACGCCGTCGATCGGGTCGAGCGCGAATTCGACGGTGTCGGGGATGAGCAGCTTCACGCGGAGACCTCCGGGAAGGGGATGCCCGCGTCGGCGCCGAGTGCGCGGAGTTCGTCGAGGGTGGATTCGGGCAGCGGGATCCCTGACTCGGTGCGGCGTGCGCGCGTGCGCTCCTCGGGCTCGCCGGGTACGAGCACGGCGTCGAATCCGGGCGCGGGCGCGATGGCGTGCGCCTGTGCTGCGAGCGCATCCATGCGCGCGAGGAAGTCCTCGTAGGGGAGGAAGCGCGAGACATCGATCGCGATCATGAAGTGCCCGACATCCTGGGGGCGGCTGAAGTCGCTGTACATGTTGCCGATGCCGTGGGTGATCGCGGCGCCCGTGAGGACGCCGCCGAGAACCTCGACGAGGTAGCCGAGGGCGTATCCCTTGGGGCCGCCGGCCGGCAGCAGCGCGGTGATGGCGTTCGGGTCGGTCGTGGGGTTGCCGTCGGTGTCGACTCCCCAGTCGGCGGGAACGCTGCGGCCTTCGGCCTGCGCGACCATGACCTTGCCCATGGCGGACGTGCTGGTGGCCATGTCGAGGCTGATGGGGGCGCCGCTCGTGGGGGCCGCGAAGGCGAACGGGTTGGTGCCGAAGAGCGGGCTGCGGCCGCCGAACGGAACGACACAGGGCTCCGAGTTGGAGACGACGACGGCCACGAGCCCGTCGCGGGCCAGTGCGCGAGCGTAGTAGCCGGCGGCGCCGAAGTGGGTGGAGCCGTGGATGGCGACGGCGGCGATGCCGTGTGCGCGTGCGGCGTCGCGGGCGGTGTCGACGGCGGTGCGGGCGGCGATCTGGCCGGCGGCGCCGTTGGCGTCGATGCGGAGCGCCGCGCCGCTGCCGCTGACGACGGGGCGGGCCGCTGCGCTCGTG
>JAEYUT010000364.1 GCA_023432305.1 Actinomycetes bacterium | reverse complement strand
GCTCGGTGCCGTTGATGATGAAGGTGCCCTTCTCGGTCATGAGCGGGAAGTCGCCCATGAAGACCGTCTGGGTCTTGATCTCGCCCGTCATGTGGTTCATGAACTCGGCGTTGACGTAGAGCGGCGCCGCGTAGGTCTTGCCGCGCTCCTTGCAGTCCTCGATCGAGTACTTGGGCTCTTCGAGCTCAGGCTGCGAGAACGAGAGCTGCATGGTCTCGCCGAGGTCCTCGATGGGGGAGATCTCCTCGAAGATCTCGTCGAGGCCCGTCTTCGTGGAGGCGTTGGGGTCACCCGCGATGCGGGCCTTCCACGCGTCGTTGCCGACGAGCCAGTCGAAGCTCTCGGTCTGCAGGGCGAGCAGGTCGGGGACGGTGAGAGTGTCCGTGATCTTGGCGAACGAGAGCCGCGAAGCTGCGCGGCCGTTCTGGGGAGAATTCTTACTGGATGCGGAAGACGCAGCAGCCAAGGAAAACAACCTCCGTGAGACCCGTCGGCCTCAGTTGTGTCGGTCAGTGTGGAGGCGCTCCGATAGTCTCAGCCGGTCCCGCCACCATTTTCGGAACCGCTCGAAGCAACCACGCCAGCCGACCGCAATATGAGGGCATGGGTGTAGAGGGAGCGCAAAGATCCATCATAGGTCGAGATGACGCGCCGTGTCTACCTCTTCCTTGACATCCGTCGCGTCCGGGTCTATAAATGCGCGGCGCAGCCGGGGGAGGCTGCACCGCGCACGGATCCGAGGGCTGCAACGCCTAGTCCTCGGTGATCGTTCCCAGGCCGTCGACGCGGCGCGTCACGTCCGCGCCGCCCTGGATCCGGATCTCGCCGATGCCCGCCGTCTGGGCGTCGACGGTGTCCGTGGCGTGGAGTGCGATCGAGCCCGCACCGGCGATCTCGGCCGTCGCATCGCTCGCGACGAGCGCGGTCGCATCGATCTCGCCCGCGCCGTCGACCGTGTACGCGGCCGTCTGCGCCTCTCCCGCGAGGCGAACCGACCCTGCGCCCGCGATCAGCACGGTCAGGGTGTCGGCGTCGATGCCCGTCGCGTCGACGTCTCCCGCACCGGCGACCGTGATGCGAGCCTCCGATGCGCCGGTGAACTCGGCCACCACGTCGCCCGCACCCGCGAGCTCGAGCTGCTCGAAGGCGGTGACCGTGAGGTTCACATCGAGACCGCGGAGGTTGATCCCGCGACCCGTGGTGCCGATCACCAGCATCCCGTCGCGCTCCTTCACGGTGACGCGCTCGAGAGTCGACTCGGGGCCCGAGATGGTGAGCTGCGGCTCGTCGCCGATCGCCACCGTCACATCGGCGGCAGCCTCGACCAGGAGCCCGCGCACGCTGTCGCTCACGGTGAAGTCGTCCGTGCTCTGCGTCTGGTCGCCGACGACGGGCAGCGAGACGACACACCCGGCGAGGGCGATCGATGCGACGCCGAGAGCGGCAGTCGAGGCGAGGAGGCGGAGGCGGTGGTGCGACATGAGTTGGGGTCCTTTCGTGGTGTGCTTCGACGCTACGGCCGTGCTCGCGCACCGACCAGGGAGACTGCCCCCGCATCCGGTGGGGCTGACCCCCGCATCCCTTCGGGGGGAGAATGGGGGGATGCACCAGGCGCCGAGCGTCAAGCTCTCCAACGGAATGCGTGCCGAGGTGCGCCGTGAGCGCTTCACCGGCGGATTCGAGCTCGTCGTCGACGGGACCCCGCAGTCGCACGTCGACCTCGACGACCCCACGCACCTCTTCTTCGAGTACATCGCCCGCATGGGCCATGTGATCGACGAGATCGCCGAGCCCGGCGCTCCGCTCACCGCCGTGCACCTCGGCGCGGGGGCGCTCACCATCCCCCGCTACATCGCGGTGACGCGCCCCGGCTCCCGCCAGCAGGTGATCGAGATCGAACCGGAGCTCGTGGAGCTCGTGCGCCGCGAGCTGCCGCTCCCCCGCGGCGCATCGATCCGCGTGCGCTACGGCGACGCCCGCGAGATGCTCGGCAGGCTGCCGAACGGCCTGCGCGGCACCGTCGACCTGCTCGTCGTCGACGTGTTCTCGGGCGCCCGCACGCCCGCGCACGTGACGAGCGTCGAGTTCTACCGCGAATGCGCCGAGCTGCTCGCGCCCGACGGCGTGCTGCTGGCCAACATCGCCGACGGATCCGGCGCCGCCTTCGCCCGCGGTCAGTCGGCGACCCTCGGCATGGTGTTCGCCGACACCGCCGTGATGGGCGAGGCGCAGGTGATCAAGGGGCGGCGCTTCGGCAACTTCGTTCTCGTAGCATCCCCCGCGCCTCTGCCCCTCGACTGGATGCCGCGCCTGCTTGCGGGCGGCCCGCATCCTGCGCAGCTGCTGCACGGCAGGACGCTCCGCGACTGGATCGCGGGCGCCCCCGTCGTGACGGATGCGACCGCCGTCGCCTCGCCTCCGCCCGGGCGCAGCATCTTCCAGGTCGGGAAGTCCTGACCACCCACCCCGGCACATGACGAGACCCCGCCACCGTGTGGGTGGCGGGGTCTCGTTGTGAGGGGTCAGCCGCAGAACGCGTCGTCGACCACGTCGTACACGAGCCGGTAGGCCTCGATCGCCTCCTCCATGGTGGTCACCTCGCTGACGGTCCCGGGCAGCGCGGTGATCGCGAGGCTCACGGCGCGACCGTCGGCGGCGACGCCGTTGCGGGTCTCGTAGCCGAAGATGTCGCCTCCGTGACCCCAGATCTCGCCACCGCAGCTCAGCGGGTAGCTTGCGAGACCCAGCCCGTAGCCGGATCCGGGGACGACTTCGACCTCGCCCGGCACGGTCTTCTTCATCTCGGCGAGCGACTCGGCGCTCGTGAGCTCTCCCGCCAGCAGCGCCACGAAGAACTCGTTGAGCTCGCCGGGGGTCGAGACCATGGCGCCCGCGGCCCACGGAATCGAGGGCTCCTGCACGGTCACGTCGACGAGCTCGCCCGTCTCGTCATCCGGGTGGTACCCCTTCACGTGGTCGCCGCGCAGCTCGCGCTCGCCGACACCGGGGAAGTAGGTGCGCTCGAGGCCGAGCGGCTGCACGATGCGGGTGTCGACGACCTCATGCAGGGGGCGCAGCTCGAGACGCTCGATGAGCAGACCCAGCACAAGGTAGTTGGTGTTGGTGTACGTCCACTGGGCGCCGGGGGCGAACTGGGCCGGCAGGGTGAGCGCCAGATCGAGCAGGTCGCGCGGCGAGATGTAGTCGGTCGCGGAGGCCTTCACATCGGATGCGACGAGCGCGGTGTAGTCGGGCAGGCCGCTCGTGTGCTGCAGCAGCTGGCGGATGGTGATCTGGGATCCGTCGACCCCGTCGCCGTGGATGAGCCCGGGCAGGTACTGCTCGATGGGGCCGTCGAGCGCGACCTTCCCCTCGTCGACGAGCTGCATGACGACGGTCGCGGTGAAGGTCTTCGTGTTGCTCGCGATGCGCACCTCGCCGCTCTCGGCGGGCGCGCCCGTCTCGAGGTCGCCGACGCCCGCCGCGTAGTCGCGGGTCGAGCCGTTCTCGGTGACGGATGCGAGCGCCGCGGGGTACCCGACCTCGAGGAGCGTCTCGAGGCCCGCCGTGATGCGGCCGTCGGCGGCGGCGCGATCGACCGCCACCCAGGTCACGCCCGCGCCGACGGCGAGGGTCGCGGCGGCGAGCGAGGCGACGACGCCCTTCCACGATCCGGCTC
>JAEYUT010000343.1 GCA_023432305.1 Actinomycetes bacterium | reverse complement strand
CACATAGAAGTCGCCGTAGGGTCCCTCGGGGTCTCTGCGGGACTGCTGGAACCACTCGTGCTGGTCGGAGGTGTGGTTGAGCGGCAGGTCGATGACGACGCGCATGTTGCGCTCGTGCGCCTTCGTGATGAGCTCGCGGAACTCGTCGATCGTGCCGTACTCGGGAAGGATCGCCCGGTAGTCGGATACGTCGTACCCGCCGTCGCGCAGCGGGGAGGCGAAGATCGGCGGGATCCAGAGGGCATCCACGCCGAGCCACTGCAGGTAGTCGAGGCGCGAGATGAGGCCGCCGAGGTCGCCGGAGCCGTCGCCGTTCGAGTCGACGAAGGAGCGGACCATGACTTCGTAGAAGACGGCTCTGCGGTACCACTGGGGGTCGAGGGTGAGGCCGGGCAGGGTGATCGGGGCCGTGAACGTCACCTTGAGAGTCTGACACCGGATGCCCTGAATGCGCGCCTAGAATCTCAGGTGATGCCCCTTCCCACCCCCCATGCCGCTGCGCTCGCCCGCCACTGTGTCCGCGAACGCGAGGTGATGGTGCTGGGCTCTTCGACCCGGGTCTGGGACTACGGTCCGGAGGACGCGGCAGAGGTCGTCGTGCTCGTGCACGGCTATCGCGGCGATCACCACGGGCTCGAGCCCGTTGTGGCGCAGCTCGACGGCATCCGCATCATCAGCCCCGATCTTCCGGGCTTCGGCGCCTCGACGCCCATGACGGAGGCCCCGCATTCGGTGGAGGGCTACGCTCGATGGCTGACGGCGTTCCTCGATGAGCTCGGCCTCGACGCGCCTCCCGTGGTACTCGGGCATTCGTTCGGATCGATGGTGGCCTCGGCCGCCGTCGCAGACGGCGCGACGGCGCGCGCACTGGTGCTCGTGAACCCCATCTCGACGCGCGCCACGGCGGCGACAGGCCCCGTGCTCATGGCGCTCACACGATTCTTCTACGGTGTGAGTGCGCTCATGCCCGAGCGCATGGCGCGCGCGTGGCTCGGCAGCCGGACGATCGTGCGATTCATGACCGGCACTCTCGCGACGACCTCCGACCGGACACTCCGCCGCTGGATCCTCGAGGAGCACCTGCGCTACTTCAGCGGGTTCTCGGATGCCCGAACGGTCGCCGAAGGCTTCCGGGCGTCGATCTCGACCGACATCGGCGAGTTCGCGCCGCGCATCACGGTGCCGACGCTGCTCATCGCGGGGGACGCGGACTCGATCGCGCCCGCGGCGGGCCAGCATCGGGTCGTGAGCCTCTATCCGGATGCGCGCCTGGTGATGATCCCCGGCGTCGGGCATCTCGCGCACTACGAGACGCCCGGGGCCGTCGCGGACGCGCTTCGCGACTTCCTCGCCGAGAACCCGCGGAATCCGCAGCCCGGAGCCGCCTCGTGAGGATCCTCGTCGACTGCCGCTACGTGCGCTTCCCGCGCCACGACGGCATCAGCCGCTACACGTCGCGCATCGTCGCCGCACTCGAGCCGCTCGCTCGAGAAGCGGGCCACGAGCTCGAGATGCTCATCAGCGATGAGCGTCAGCTCGAGATGCTGCCGGAGCTGCCGTGGCGCATGGGGACCGAGCCCACAAGCCCTCAGGAGCTCTCGATCGCGACCCGCATCAACGAGTTCGAGCCGGATGTGCTGTTCAGCCCCATGCAGACGATCGGCGCGAAGGGCCGCCGCTACGGTCTCGTTCTGACGCTCCACGACCTCATCTACTACCGCAACCGCACACCCCCCAGGAACCTGCCGTGGTACGTGCGGATCGCGTGGCGTCTGTACCACCTCGCATGGTGGCCGCAGCGGATCCTGCTCAACCGTGCGGATGCGGTCGCGACGGTCTCCGCGACGACACGGGAGCTGATGAAGCAGCATCGCCTCACCGATCGCCCGATCACGATCGTGTCGAACGCAGCGGACCCCGTGGCATCCACACGCGCCCGCCGTCAGCCGAAGACGCGCGACGTTCTCTACATGGGCTCGTTCATGCCCTACAAGAACGTCGAGACGCTCGCGCGCGCGCTGCACGAGCTGCCCGGCTACCGACTGCATCTGCTGAGCCGCATCGCGGATGCCGATCGCGCACGCCTGACGGCGATCGCCCCCGAGGGCGCTCTCGAGATCCACGACGGCGTGAGCGACGAGGAGTATGAGGCGCTGCTCGACAAGGCGTTCGCTCTCGCGACGATGTCTCTGGACGAAGGATTCGGCCTGCCGCTCGTGGAGGCGATGGTGCGCGGGACGCCGATCGTCGTCTCGGACATCCCCATCTTCCGCGAGATCGGCGGTTCGGCCGCCGTCTACGCGTCACCCCTGAACGTGACCGCGGTCGCCGATGCGCTGCGCAGCCTCGACGACTCCGCCGAGTGGGGGCGCCGTTCGAAGGCCGCGCGTGCCCAGGCGACCAGGTTCGACTGGAACCGCTCGGCACGCGCCCTTCTCGCGCTCCTCGAGCGGGTGGGGCGAGAGCACGCGGCGATGCGTGCGGCTGAGGACCGCGCGACACGGCAGCGCGACGTCAGCTGACGCGCATCACCTCTCCGCCTGCGAGCTCCGCGAGGCGGCGCGGGTCGATGGCGAACACCGAGGATGCGGTGCCCGCAGCCGCCCAGGCGATGTCGAGAGCGAGCAGATCCTCGTCGACGACCGTGCGCAGCTGAGTGGCGTGCGCGAGTGGCGGCACGCCTCCGATCGAGAATCCGGTCGCCTGCTTGACGAGCTTCGCATCCGCCTTGCCGAGGACGCCCCCGAGACGTGCCCCGAGCGCCTCCACGTCGACGCGATTGGCACCCGACGTCAGCACGAGCAGCGGTGCGCCGTCGAGGGTGAAGACGAGGCTCTTCACGATCGCGGCGACGGGGCACCCGAGCGCGTCGGCGGCGTCCTGAGCGGTGTGGGTGCCCTCCGGGAACTCGCGGATCTCAGGGTCGAGGCCGAGATCTCTCAGACGATCGGCGTAGCTCGTCGCGACGGGGGCGCTCATCGGGCGGCCCCGTTCTGGCCATCGTGGGCTTCGACGGCGTTCTGCTCGTCGAGGTCATCGGCACCGGGCTCGATCGATTCGTCTTCGATCGGGTCGTCGAAGGCGACGAGCCGCAGCCCGTCGTCGCCATAGCGGAAGCTGTGCACCGAGGCGTTGGTGAT
>JAEYUT010000272.1 GCA_023432305.1 Actinomycetes bacterium | reverse complement strand
GTGCAGGGGCGCGAGGTCGGAGATCGCCTCGATGCCCTTCTCGACGACGTCGGTGATGACCGTGGCATGGATGAAGTGGGGGCCGCCGTGCACGATCCGGTGTCCGACGGCATCGATGCGGATGCCGTCGATCTCGGCGAGCACCGCGCGGATGCCCGCATCGTGGTCGGGGATGTCGGATCCGGGGACCCCGATCCGCTCGACCAGCCCGGCGGCGAACACCTCACCGGTCTCGACATCGACCACCCGGTACTTGATCGAGCTCGACCCGACATTGAGGACGAAGACGTTGCGGATCTCGGTCATCGGGCGCCTTCCGCCTGGATCGCGGTGATCGCGATGGTGTTGACGATGTCGCGCACGAGAGCGCCGCGCGACAGGTCGTTGATGGGCTTCGCGAGCCCCTGCAGAACCGGCCCCATGGCGACGGCGCCCGCCGAGCGCTGCACCGCCTTGTAGGTGTTGTTGCCCGTGTTGAGGTCGGGGAACACGAACACCGTGGCCCGGCCGGCGACCTCTGAGCCGGGCATCTTCGACGCCCCGACCGTCGGGTCGGCTGCGGCGTCGTACTGGATCGGGCCGGCGACGGGAAGCTCGGGTGCGCGCTCATGGACGAGCGCCGTCGCGGCGCGCACGCGCTCCACCTCGGCTCCCGACCCGGATTCGCCGGTCGAGTACGAGAGCATGGCCACACGCGGCTCGATCCCGAACTGCGCGGCCGTCGCTGCGGACGACACGGCGATGTCGGCGAGCTGCTCCACGGTCGGCTCGGGGATGACGGCGCAGTCGCCGTACACGAGGACGCGGTCGGCGAGCGCCATGAGGAAGACGCTCGACACCACCGAGACGCCCGGTGCGGTCTTCACGATCTCGAACGCGGGGCGGATGGTGTGAGCGGTCGTGTGCTTGGCGCCCGACACCATGCCGTCGGCATAGCCGAGGTGCACCATCATCGTGCCGAAGTACGAGACGTCGGTGACGATCTCCCGTGCGCGGTCGAGGGCGACGCCCTTGTGGGCGCGCAGGCGCGCGTACTCCTCGGCGAACTGCGGATGCAGCGTCGGGTCGGTGGTGGAGACGATCTGGGTGTCGCCGAGATCGAGACCGAGCGCCGCAGCGCGCGAGCGCACGGCCGACGGGTCGCCGAGGATCGTGAGGCGCGCGATGCGTCGCTGCACGACGATGGCCGCGGCTTCGAGGATCCGGTCGTCGTCGCCCTCGGGCAGCACGATGTGCTTGCCGGCCGCCCGCGCACGCTCGACCAGTGTGTGCTCGAAGCGGATCGGGGTCATGACGCCGGTTGTCGGCAGGCTCAGCAGTCGCACGAGCTCGCCCGCGTCGACGTACTCCGAGAACAGTGCGAGCGCGCGCTCGTGCTTGGCGGGGGAATCGGCGGCGAGACGGCTGCGCGCCTGAGTGATCCGCACGGCGGTGTCGAAGGTCGAATGCGGCGTGCGCGCGATGGGAAGCGCGAGCCCGAGACCGTCGATGAGGCGCTCGATCTGCGGGTTGAGTGCGAAGCCCCCGTTGAGGATGAGCCCGTTGAGTGCGGGGAAGTTCTGCGACAGCTGCGCCGCGAGGGTGCCGACGAGCGCATCCGAGCGGTCACCCGGCACGACCACCACACCGCCCGGAACGAGACGCGGCAGCACGTTCTCGAGCGACATCGCCGCGATCGTCGTACCCATGACGGGTCGCTCGAGGCCCCCCTCGTCGCCGCGCAGCAGCTCCGCCTCTGCGGATTCGAGCACCGTGCGCAGCAGGGGAGCGGTGAGTTCGGCATCCTCGGCGATGGCCCACGCAGGCAGGCCCGTCGCCTCGGTGACGGCGGCGGCGATCTCGCCGACCGCATCCGGGTCGGCCCGGTTCACGACGACCGCGAGCACCTCGGCGTGCTCCTCGCGCAGCTCGCCGAGCGCGATCTGCGCGATCTCCGCACACTGCTTGGCGTTGCGCGCACCCGAGCTCTCGAACATGCGCCCGCCGGTCACGAGCAGCACGGGCGCCGCGAGGTTCGCCGCGATGCGTCCGTTCGTCGACAGCTCCGTGGGCGTGCCGACATCGGTGTAGTCGGAGCCGAGGATGAGAACGGCGTCGCAGGCGGACTCCACATCCGAGAAGCGCTCCACGATGCGCGCGAGGGCGGCCTCCGGATCCTCGTGGAGGGTGTCGTAGTCGACGCCCACGCAGTCGTGGTAGCTCTGGCCGGCACTCGCGTGCGCGACCATCAGCTCGAGCACGTAGTCGCGCTCGTCTCCCGCGCGCACGATGGGCCTGAAGACGCCCACCCGTGCGACGCTCGATTTGAGCGTCTCGAGAAGGCCGACAGCGACCGTCGACTTGCCGGTGCGCCCTTCGGCGCTCGTGAGATAGATGCGCGTGGCCACGTCCCCACCGTACGCCAGCTGACTATCTCACGCCGTGGGACCTTCGACTCTGAAACTGCGTCACGCGACAGGCGGATGCTTGATCCGAATCGGTCGCACCCGCGCGGCCGCCGTTGAAGGAGAACCGTGGATCCGCTCGAGATCGCCCGGTGGCAGTTCGGCATCACGACCGTCTACCACTTCATGATGGTGCCCCTGACCTTGGGGCTCGGCATGGTGGTGGGAATCCTGCACACCATGTGGGTGCGCACCGCCGATGAGAAGTGGCTCCGGATGACGAAGTTCTGGGGCAAGCTCTACCTCGTCAACTTCATCATGGGTGTCGCCACCGGCATCGTGCAGGAATTCCAGTTCGGCATGGCGTGGAGCGAGTACTCGCGCTTCGTCGGCGACGTTTTCGGCGCACCGCTCGCGATGGAGGGCCTGCTCGCGTTCTTCGTGGAGTCGACGTTCCTCGGCCTCTGGATCTTCGGGTGGGATCGACTTCCGAAGAAGCTCCACCTCGCGACCCTCTGGCTCGCGGTCATCGGCTCGTGGATCTCGGCGTACTTCATCCTCGCGGCGAACTCGTGGATGCAGCATCCCGTCGGCATCGAGTACGTGGACGGCAAGCCGGTGCTCAACGACATCTGGGCTGTTCTCACCAACAACACGGTTCTCGCGGCGTTCCCGCACACGATCGCCGGTGCGATCGCCGTCGCGGGCGGCTTCCTCGTCGGCATCGCCTGGTACCAGCTGTGGCGTCGCCGCAAGGACGGCATCGACACGGTCGACGCGAACGGCCGCGTCACCATCGGCGTGGCGAGCGACATCCCCGGTCGCGATGCGAAGGACCACTCGGTCTGGATGACCTCGATGCGGATCGGCGGCGTCGTCGCGATCCTCGGATTCGCCGCCGTCGCGATCACCGGCGACATCCAGGGCAAGCTCATGTACGAGCAGCAGCCCCTCAAGATGGCTGCCGCAGAAGCCGCCTGCCACACCGGAACCAGCTTCTCGGTGCTGTCGATCGGCAAGCTCGGCTCGCAGGACTGCGACGAGGTCGTCCCGATCATCGAGATCCCCGGTGTGCTCTCGTGGCTCGCCAAGGGCGACTTCACCACCGAGATGCCGGGCCTCAACGAGCTCATCCCGGTGTACGAGGAGACGTACGGCACGAACCTCCCCGACAACCCGATCTACGGTGAGCGCGCGGGTCAGAAGATCGACTACATGCCGAACCTAGAGGTCACCTACTGGGGCTTCCGCATCATGATCGGCTTCGGCGCGATCGCCGCGTTCGCCGCCGCCGTGGCGCTCTGGATCACCCGCAAGGGCACGGTGCCCCGCTCGGTCTGGCTCATGCGGCTCGCCGTGTTCGGCATCCTCGCGCCGTTCGGGGCCAACATCGCCGGCTGGGTGTTCACCGAGATGGGGCGGCAACCGTTCGTCGTGGCGCCCAACCCCGATCCGAGCGGCATCGACGGCGTCTACATGTTCACCGCCGCGGCCGTGTCGCCGGGCGTGACGTGGGGCGAGCTGCTCTTCTCGGTGATCACGCTCACGCTCGTCTACGCCGTCATCCTCGTGTTCGAGCTGCTGCTGCTCGTGCGCTACGTGCGCAGCGGCGTGGCCGGCGCGATGCCCGAACTCGCACCCGCTCGCGACGCGGACGACGACGACACCCCCGAGAAGCGCGACGACGTGCTCGCGTTCGCCTACTGATCGCCCGACCGAACAGGAGAGACAAGAGATGGATGTTCTGCCCACGATCTGGTTCGTCGCGATCGCGGTGCTCTGGATCGGGTTCCTGCTGCTCGAGGGCTTCGACTTCGGCGTAGGCATGCACCTGCTCGTGCGCGCCCGCGGCGAACGCGAGAAGCGCCTCATGCTCAACACGATCGGGCCCGTCTGGGACGGCAACGAGGTGTGGTTGATCACCGCGGGGGCGGCGACCTTCGCCGCGTTCCCGCTCTGGTACGCGTCGCTGTTCTCGACCCTCTACGTGCCGCTCGTG
>JAEYUT010000252.1 GCA_023432305.1 Actinomycetes bacterium | reverse complement strand
ACCCCGGCTCGCCGCTGGACCAGTCGGCGCGCGCCGACGGCTACCGCGTGTTCAACGCCGACCCGAACGTCGGCGGACGCTACTCGGCGCTCACGGCCTTCGGCCTCGTGCCGTCGGGTCTCGCGGGCGTCGACATCGCCGAGCTGCTCGACGAGGCCGAGGCGGTCTCGCTCGAGCTCGCCCTCGACCAGCCGACGAACCCGGGGCTCGTGCTTGGAGCGATCATCGCGGGCACCAAGCCGCTCAAGAACAAGCTCGGCATCGTCTCGGACGGAACGCACATCGTCGGGTTCGGCGACTGGGCTGAGCAGCTCATCGCGGAGTCCACCGGCAAGCACGGCACCGGTGTGCTTCCCGTCGTGCTCGAGACGGATGCGCCCGAGCTCGGTGCGGGTCTCGATGACCTCCAGGTGGTGCGGATCGTGCGCGACGCGCGCGCCACGCACGAGGTCGCCCCGGGCGAGGTCGAGATCTCCGGCACACTCGGCGCCCAGCTGCTCGTCTGGGAGTACGCGACCGCCGTCGCGGGCCGCCTGCTCGGCATCAACCCGTTCGACCAGCCCGATGTCGAGTCGGCGAAGACCGCCGCACGCGCCCTCATCGACGACCTGCAGCCGCCCGCCGCGCCGCTGTTCACCGACGGCGGCATCGCCGTGCGGGCGCAGCAGCTCGACCTCGCAGGCGTCGACACCGTGGGCGGTGCGCTCGATGCGCTCCTCGCCGCACTCCCCGCCGACGGCTACGTCTCGATCCAGGCGTACCTCGACCGCATCGCCTACCCCGAGCTGGAGGAGCTCCGCGCGGCCATCGCCGCACGCACGGGTCGCCCGGTGACGTTCGGATGGGGTCCGCGCTTCCTGCACTCGACCGGACAGTTCCACAAGGGCGGACCCGCGGTCGGCGTATTCCTGCAGCTGCTCGGCGACAGCGCCGACGATGTCGAGATCCCCGGCCGGCCGTTCACGTTCGGTCAGCTCATCCAGGCGCAGGCCGCTGGCGACGCCAACGTTCTGGCGGGCCTCGGTCGCCCCGTTCTGAGCCTCACGCTCGACGACGTCCGCGCCGAGGGCGCTCGACTTCGCGAGCTCGCGACGCGATGACCGCAGAGATCAGCGCGGGCAGCAACCCCCTCCGCGTCGCGGCGGACCGGCGACTCAATCGCATCGCCGGTCCGTCGAGCCTCGTGATCTTCGGCGTCACCGGCGACCTGTCGCGCAAGAAGCTCATGCCCGCGGTCTACGACCTCGCGAATCGCGGACTGCTCCCCCCGGGGTTCGCGCTCGTCGGCTTCGCCCGACGCGAATGGGCCCACCAGGACTTCGAGAAGGAGGTGCACGACTCCGTCAAGAAGTACGCCCGCACCCCGTTCGACGAGGACGTGTGGCGCCAGCTCGCACAGGGCATCCGCTTCGTGCAGGGTGAGTTCGACGACGATTCCGCGTTCGACCGGCTGAAGGAGACGCTCGCCGAGCTCGACGCGACACGCGGCACCATGGGCAACCACGCCTTCTACCTGTCGATCCCCCCGAAGTCGTTCCCGCTCGTCACCGAGCAGCTGCGCCGCTCCGGGCTCGCCGAGCAGGTCGACGGCCGTTGGAGCCGTGTCGTCATCGAGAAGCCGTTCGGCCACAACCTGCAGACGGCTCGTGAGCTGAATGCGGTCGTCGAGTCGGTGTTCCCGCCGGACAGCGTGTTCCGCATCGACCACTACCTCGGCAAGGAGACGGTCCAGAACATCCTCGCGATCCGCTTCGCGAACCAGCTCTACGAACCCCTCTGGAACGCCAACCACGTCGATCACGTGCAGATCACGATGGCGGAGGACATCGGCGTCGGCGGGCGCGCGGGCTACTACGACGGCATCGGCGCGGCGCGCGACGTCATCCAGAACCACCTGCTGCAGCTTCTCGCCCTCACGGCGATGGAGGAGCCGGTCTCCTTCGAGGCGTCGCACCTGCGCGCCGAGAAGGAGAAGGTGCTGTCGGCGGTGAAGCTGCCCGACGATCTGTCCACCGCGACCGCACGCGGCCAGTACGCAAGCGGCTGGCAGGGCGGCGAGTACGTGCCGGGCTTCCTCGACGAGGACGGCATGAACCCGGAATCCGTCACCGAGACCTACGCCGCGCTCAAGCTCGAGATCAACACGCGGCGCTGGGCCGGGGTGCCCTTCTACCTGCGAGCAGGCAAGCGACTCGGCCGCCGCGTCACAGAGATCGCCGTCGTCTTCAAGCGCGCCCCGCAGTACCTCTTCGAGGAGTCGCAGACCTCCGCGCTCGGCCAGAACGCGCTCGTCATCCGGGTGCAGCCCGATGAGGGTGTCACCATCCGATTCGGATCGAAGGTGCCCGGCGCCGGCATGCAGGTGCGCGACGTCACCATGGACTTCGGCTACGGCCACGCCTTCACCGAGGCGAGCCCTGAAGCCTACGAGCGACTCATCCTCGACGTGCTGCTCGGCGACCCGCCCCTCTTCCCCCGCCACGAGGAGGTCGAGCTCAGCTGGAAGATCCTGGACCCCATCGAGGAGTACTGGGAGAGCATCGGCGGCCCCCTCGAGCAGTACAAGCCCGGCACCTGGGGTCCCGCGTCCGCTGACGAGCTGCTCGCTCGCGACGGACGCTCCTGGCGTCGACCCTGATCCGGAGAGAACCCCATGATCGTCGATCTTCCTGACACCACGACGAGCGCGCTGTCCAAGGCGCTCGTCAAGATCCGCGAAGAGGGCGGCGCCGTCGCCCTCGGCCGCGTGCTGACC
>JAEYUT010000249.1 GCA_023432305.1 Actinomycetes bacterium | reverse complement strand
GTGCTGTCCGGCGCGGGTGCCGACGATACGGACGCCAGCGGCTGAGCGCATGACGTCGCCGATCGAGAACCGGTCGACGAGCTCGACCCGCCCGCTCTCGACGAGCGCACGAACGGCGGCCCCGAGGGAGGCCCGGCCGATGAGCTCGTCGGTATCGGCCCCGTACACGCGCGTGGGCGCATCACCGCGGATGAGCCACGTGACCGACGTGCCGGTGTTCTCCTCGGCAAGGCGAGCGAGTGCGACGAGCGTGTTCGCGGCGGAGTGACCGGCGCCGACCACGACGGTGCGGCGGCCGGCGAAGCGCGCCCGGTCGGCGCCGAGAACATCCGGCAGCCCGTTCGTCAGGTGCTCGGCGACCGCCTGCGGCTGGCGGGGCGGGAGTCCGGATGCGGTGACCGGGTTCGGCTGGTCGAAGGTTCCCGAGGCGTCGATGACAGCTCGGGCGCGCACCTCGGTGCCGTCGGCGAGGTGGAGCAGGAACGGAGCGTCGGCACGCCCGGCGGTGCGAGTGCGGTCCATGCCCTCGCGGGAGACGCCCAGCACTCGGGCGCCGTACCGGATGCGGTCGGCGAGCACCGCCGCGAGCGGCTCGATGTAGTGCTCGACGAGATCCGCGCCGAGCGGTGCCGACTCGGGCGCGGGAAGCTCCCACCCGGTCTGCTCGAGGAGGCGCACCGATGCGAGGTCGACGACGTGCTTCCACGGGGAGAAGAGGCGAATGTGACCCCAGCGGCGCACGGCATCGCCCGCGCGGGTGCCCTGCTCGAGCACAACCGGTTCGATGCCGCGCTCCAGCAGATGCGCGGCCGCGGCGAGACCCACGGGCCCGGCTCCGATGACGGCGACGGGCAGTGCCGCTGACGCGGTCGCGGTGGCGGCGCTCATGCGTCGCCCTTCGGCGCGAGGATCTCGGCGAGCAGGTTCTCGACGCGGGATCTGATCTCGTCGCGGATGGGGCGCACCGCGTCGATGCCTTGCCCGGCCGGGTCGTCGAGCGTCCAATCCTCGTAGCGCTTGCCGGGGAAGATCGGACAGGTGTCGCCGCAGCCCATCGTGATGACGACATCCGATTCGCGGACTGCGTCGACCGTGAGCACCTTCGGCGACTCTGCTGCGATGTCGATGCCCTCCTCGGCCATCGCGGCAACCGCGACAGGGTTGATCCGATCGGCGGGCTCGCTGCCGGCAGACAGCACCTGCACTCGATCACCGCCGAGGTGCTGCAGGTAGCCTGCGGCCATCTGGGAACGCCCAGCGTTGTGGACGCAGACGAACAGGACACTGGGAATGCTCATGCGCCGATCATGACCTATCGCATCGATGATCGTCAATATCGACAGACATCGATGTGTCGTGGCAGACTGTCGCGTATGCCGGCAACCGAGCTGCTCCCCGTCCGAGACGTATCCGCCGTGTGCTGTGAGCCAGCAGCCCACGACGCGATCTCCGAACAGGCCGCCGACGATGTCGCACGCACCTTCAAGGCGCTCGCTGATCCCACGCGCGTCCGCATCGTCTCAATGGTCGCCGCCCACGCCGATCAGTCGGCCTGCGTCTGCGATCTGCAGGAGCCCCTGGGCCTCTCTCAGCCGACCGTGTCCCATCACCTGAAGATCCTGACAGCCGCGGGCTTTCTGACCCGCTCACAGCGCGGTTCGTGGGCCTACTACCGCCTCGTGCCGGGATCTCTCGATCGCGTCGCCCAGCTCATCACCGGCCTCGAGGCGTGATCAGCCTGCCCCGTCGGCTCGTCAGCGGTTCTCGGAACGCTTCTCCTGGTCGCCGTGGTCGTCGGATCGGGGATCACCGCGCAACGACTCAGCCCGAGCGACACCGGTCTTCAGCTGCTCGAGAATGCCCTCGTTACAGCCCTCGGCCTCGCGGTTCTGATCGCGGTCTTCCAGCCCCTCAGCGGAGCTCACTTCAACCCTGTCGTCTCGCTCGTCGATGCCGCTCTGAGCGGGCCGCGGCGCGCGGACGCGGCGGCGTACATCACGGCGCAGATCGGTGGGGCGATCGCGGGCTCGATCCTCGCCAACGTGATGTTCGGGCTGCCGGCGGTCGAGTTCGGCACAACTGAGCGCCTCACTGTCTCGACCGCACTGGGAGAGCTCGTGGCGACAGCGGGGCTCGTGCTCGTCGTGCTCGTCCTCGTTCGCACCGGGCGCCCAGCATGGGCTGGGCCAGCAGTCGGCGCCTACATCGGCGCCGCGTACTTCTTCACCAGTTCCACCTCGTTCGCCAACCCCGCCGTCACCATCGGCCGGATGTTCACCGACACCTTCGCCGGCATTCATCACGTCTCGGCGGCGGGGTTCGCTGCGGCGCAGCTGGTGGGCGCCCTCGTCGGTCTCGTGCTGGCGGTGCTGGTGGCACCCGCAGCGCCGATCGCGAAGCAGAACTCGACGGCGGCTGCCTGAGGCGGCGAGGGCCGCATCGCGCGGCCCCCGTCGCCCGCCTACTGCGGCGCGCGGTCGCGCCGCTCGCCGCGGTCGCCACGGTCGAAGCGACCGGCGCCGCCGCGGCGGTCGGGCTTGATCTCGATGAGCTTGCCGCTGATGCGGGTGTCGGCGAGCTTCTTGAGCACACTGCCGGGCATGTCGGCGGGCAGCTCGACGATCGAGAAGTCGGGCCGGATCTGGATGTGCCCGAAGTCGTCACGGCTGAGCCCGCCCTCGTTGGCGAGCGCGCCCACGATCTGGCGAGGCTCCACGCGCTGCCGCTTGCCGACCTCGATGCGATACGGCGCCATCGGCTTCGTCGTTCGGGGCCGACGCTCTGCGCGCTCCGTGCGCTCCCCCGTCGTGCCGCGGTCGCGACGGTCGCCGCGCTCCTCGCGTTCGAAACGCTGGAAGCGCACGTCCTCCGCCGACAGCAGCAGGGGCGTCTCACCCTGCGCGACGACGGCGAGGGCGGCGGCGACATCCGCTTCCGGAACGTCGTGGTGCTCCACATAGTGGGCGATGATGTCGCGGAACTCGGCGATACGGTCGGTCTGGGTGAGCGCTTCGGTGATGGCGTCGTCGAAGCGCGCGAGGCGCGTGACGTTGACGTCTTCGACCGACGGCAGCTGCATCTGGGTGAGCGGCTGGCGGGTGGCGCGCTCGATGGCGTCGAGCAGGCGGCGCTCGCGCGGGGTGACGAAGCTGATCGCGGCGCCGCTGCGGCCGGCACGCCCGGTGCGCCCGATGCGGTGCACGTACGACTCGGTGTCGATCGGGATGTCGAAGTTGATGACGTGGCTGATGCGCTCCACGTCGAGTCCGCGGGCGGCGACATCCGTGGCCACCAGGATGTCGAGCTTGCCCGCCTTCAGCTGGTTGACAGTGCGCTCGCGCTGCGCCTGGGCGACGTCGCCGCTGATGGCGGCCGCGGAGTAGCCGCGCGCACGCAGCTTCTCGGCGAGCGTCTCCGTTTCGCTCTTGGTGCGCACGAAGATGATCATCCCCTCGAAGTTCTCCACCTCGAGGATGCGGGTGAGGGCGTCGACCTTCTGCTGCCACGAGACGATCAGGTAGCGCTGCGTGATGTTCGCCGAGGTCGTGGTCTTGCTCGCGACCGTCACCTCTTCGGCGTCGTTCAGGTACTTCTTCGACATGCGGCGAATCTGAGGCGGCATCGTCGCCGAGAACAGAGCCACCTGCTTGTCGGTGGGGGTGTCGGCGAGGATCGTCTCGACATCCTCCGCGAAGCCCATCTTCAGCATCTCGTCGGCCTCATCGAGCACGAGGTACTTCAGCTCGGAGAGGTCGAGGGTGCCCTTGGCGAGGTGGTCCATGATGCGACCGGGAGTGCCGACCACCACATGAACCCCGCGCCGCAGCGCCGACAGCTGCACGCCGTACGCCTGACCGCCGTAGATGGGGAGGAGGTTCACGCCGCGCATATGGCTGGCATACACCTCGAACGCCTCGCTCACCTGCAGCGCGAGCTCGCGGGTGGGCGAGAGCACGAGAGCCTGCGGCGTCTTCTGCGTCACGTCGAGGCGCGACAGGATCGGCAGCGCGAACGCGGCTGTCTTGCCGGTGCCCGTCTGGGCGAGGCCGACGACATCTCGACCCTCCAGCAGCAGGGGGATGGTGGCCGACTGGATGGCGGAGGGGGTCTCGTAGCCGATCTCCTTGACCGCCCTGAGCACGGCGTCGCTGAGACCGAGGTCGGAGAACGTCACCGCTTCCGCGGTGGCGTCATTGTGGGGTTCGGTCGTGTCGGGGCGCTCGGCGGCGGTGTCAGGCATACTGCAACGCTAGCCGCACCATCCAGGGTGCCAGCTGACGCGGTGGAGGAATCACCCGAGCCGCGCGCTAGCCTGAGCGGCACACGCGCCCGCGTGCCGCACGCTCGAAGGAGTCGACGATGACCATGCCCGCGATCGGCGCGATGCTCCCCCGCGATCTGGACGCCGCGCTCATGCTCGAGTTCGCTCGACGTGCGGAGGATCTGGGGTTCGACGAGCTGTGGGTGGTCGAAGACCTCGGATTCCGGGGCGGGGTCGCGCAGGCGGCGGCCGCTCTCGCCGCGACCGACCGCATCCGGGTGGGCATCGGCATCCTGCCCGCCGCGGTGCGCAACGTCGCGTTCGCGGCGATGGAGGCGGCGACGCTCGCGAGCATGTTCCCTGGCCGGCTCGATCTGGGGATCGGGCACGGGATGCCGGATTGGCTGCGCCAGGTCGGTGCGTGGCCGTCGCGCCCACTCTCGTTTCTCGAGGAGTACGTTGCCGCTCTGCGGGGCCTGCTTCGGGGTGAGACGGTCAGCGCGGCGGGCGACGTGGCGCTCGATGCCTTCGCGCTCGACCCGAGCGCGCTCCCCGAGGTGGTGCCCGACATCCTGCTGGGGGTGCGCGGACCGCGCTCGATGGCGGCATCCGGGCGGATCGGCGACGGCACGCTTCTGGCGGAACCCACGACCCCCGAGTACGCGCGCACCTCACTGGCGCAGATCGGCGCGACGCGCCCGCACCGCCTCGTGGCGTACAACGTCGGCGCGATCGCGGACGACGACACCACCGCGCTCAATGCCGTGCGCCCGGGCCTGGCGTGGATCGGCGAACCCGATTGGGCTCCGCACCTCGCCCCGCTCGACATCGCCGGCGAGTTCGCCGCGTTCCGCGCGCGCTGCGCGAGCCACGAGGAGTTCACCGCACGGATGCCCGAGGAGTGGGTCGCACGCCTCTCGCTCGCCGGCACCCCCGAGACGGTGCGGGCGCGCATCCGCGAGCTCGGGGAGGCGGGCGTGACGTCCTCGGTGTTCATCCCCGTCGGCGACCCGCTGGATGCGCTCGGGAAGCTCGCGCGCGTCATCTCTTGACCGAAGCCCGCCCACACGACACAGTGTGAGCATGAATCAGCTGTCGGCGGAAATCTCGGACGCACCTGCACCCGTCGCGAACTCCGCCGCGATGGTTCTCGTGCGGGTGCGCCGCACCTTCCTCGCACTGCTCGCGCTCGCGTGTGCGTACGCGTGGATCACAACGGCAACGCGGGGCGGTTGCCGCAGCGGCGTCTCCGCCGGCGGATACGTCGATGCCTCGAGCCTCGAGCCGCGCTCCGGCGAGCTCTGCTACACGCTGTCGCTCTCGCCGTCGCCGCTCATGTATGCGGCACTTGCCGGGGCGTTCCTCTTCGCGCTCAGCCGCGCGATCCGAAACGCCGCAGATGTGTCGGCCGCTGTTTTCGTGCTCGATCGGACCGTTGCGGTCGCCGCCGTCGTCGTCGCGGTGTCAGCTGTGCTGTCGCATCTGTGGTTCTGGCGGATTCCGGTGGAGGAGTGGATCATCGACCCAGGCCTCATCGTCTACTCGGTGTTCCCGATGGGACAGATCACGCTCGACGTGACGGCTCGCTGATCACGAGGCGATCGCTCGGGAGCATCGCAGACGCAGCATCGACGACAGCGCCCGGCACCCGCACACGATACCCATGGCCGCATCGCGCGGTCTCGCTCTCGCCTTCTGTCGCTCACCTAGCTAGCCTCGACGGATGACTCCCCAGCCCCCCATCGACCACACCTTCTACGCCACGATCGGGGTGGAGGTGAAGGGCGAGACGTGGGCGTGCGTGGAGATCCCCGGGTCAGTGGAGCTCTTCGGATCACTCAAGCCGGTGCGCGTCGACGCGACGGTCGACGAGGTGGCGCTGCCGAATGTCGGGTTGCTGCCCACGGGTGCTGGCGAGCTCATGCTGTCGCTCAACGCGCATACGCGGAAGAAGCTCGGCAAGGATGTGGGCGACCGCGTATCCGTGCGGCTGCAGAGCCGCTGAGGGCGCAACCCGGACGATCGCCCTTTCGCGCGCGCGGCACCGGTGCGACGATCGAGGATGACCAGGTACCTCTACACGTTCCCCGCATCGGCGATGGCCGGGCTGACGCCCGGCGAGCTGCGGCAGGCCGACATCGACTCGCACGCCGAGATCGCCGCGGCGAAGGAGGCGGGCGTCTACGTCTTCGGCGGCGGACTCGACGACTCGGTCGCTCCCACGCTCGTCACTGCGGATGGCAGCGCACCCGAGGGCGCCTACCCTGGCTCGAACCTGAGCGGAGGCGTGCTCGTGCTCGAGCTTCCCGACCGGGAGGCCGCGATCGCGTGGGGCGCGCGCTTCGCTGCCGCCTGCCGGTGCGAGCAGGAGCTGCGCGCCTTCATGTTCGACCCCGCGAGCTGACGCCCGGCCCTGCTGACGGCAGGCGACGACGGGACGCAGGAGGCCGGGCTCGGCACCCCGCGCCCCGTGTCATCCGTCGACCTCTCGCCTCTCGTGCAGGCGGCCATCCGCGGTGAGCTCGAGCACGCTCGTGATGCCGATGCGGCCGAGGAACGCTGCGTCATGGCTCACCACGATGAGCGCGCCCCGGTAGGAGTCGAGGGCCTCGGCCAGCTGCTCGACGCTCTCGATGTCGAGGTTGTTGGTCGGCTCATCGAGGACGAGCACCTGTGCCGGTGGATCGGCGAACAGCAGCCGCGCGAGAGCCACCCGGAATCGCTCGCCGCCGGAGAGCGAATCGACCGGCCGGTCGACGCTGTCACCCCGCAGCAGCAGACGTGCCATCTGGTTGCGGACGTCGCCTGCCGGGACGCCACGCGCCACCTCCTGAACGCTGTTCAGGGCGCTTGAAACGCCGTTCAGGTGATCGAGTCTCTGCGGCAGATAGCCCACCCGATCAGTGGCGAGCTCGCCCCACGGTCGCCCCTCGACAGCCTCACGAAGTCCGAGCAGCTGCTCGATCAGCGTCGTCTTGCCCGAGCCGTTCGCCCCGACGAGCGCCACGCGCTCCGGCCCCTGGATGATCAGCGTGCGCTCGCCGTCGCTCAGCTCGGCGATGCGGCGTCCGCGCGGGACACCCGGATCAGGCAGCTCGAGCCGGATGCGCCGGTCGTCGCGCACCCGCGCACCGGCATCGTCGAGCGCGGCCTGCGCCGAGGCGAGACGGTCATCGAGCGTCGCACGCAGACTCGCGGCGGTCACCTGCGCATTGCTCTTGAGGTTCCCTGCGACGATCCGCGCCACACCGCCGTCGCGCGCAGCCTTCGCAGCGGTGCGCTCCCGGCGGGCGAGCTTCGTCTCAGCCTCGATGCGCTGACGCTTCTCGGCTCTGAGCTGCTGCTGGGCCGCGCGCACGGCATCGGCGGCTGCAGCCTGCTCGGCATCCCGGTGCTCCTTCCACGCGCTGTAGGGGCCGCCGAACACCGTGAGCTCTCCGCCATGCAGCTCTGCCGTGTGCTCCATGTGCTCGAGCAGTTCGACGTCGTGACTCACCACGACGAGCGCGCCCGGCCAGCCGTCTACGAGCTCCGCGAGACGCGCGCGCGTCGGTCGGTCGAGGTTGTTGGTGGGTTCGTCGAGCAGGGTGACGGGCGTGCGTCGCAGGATGAGGCCCGTGAGGGCGATGAGCATGCTCTCGCCTCCCGAGACCTCGGTGACGCGCCGGTCGAGATCGGCCGCCGAGAATCCGATGCGCCCGAGCGCCTCATCGGCGCGCGCCTCGACATCCCAGTCGTCGCCGATGGCGTCGAAGTGCCGCTCGTCGACATCCCCCGACTCGATCGCGCGGATCGCATCGAGCACCGCCCGGATGCCGAGCAGCCCGGCGACCGTCGCACCGCGCGACATGGGCAGGTTCTGCGGCAGCCAGCCGACCTCGCCCGCGACCTCGACCGCACCCGAGGTGGGCACGAGCTCCCCCGCGATGAGGCGCAGCAGCGTCGACTTGCCGGCGCCGTTGCGCCCGACGAGTCCCGTGCGACCGGCGGGGAAGGTGCCGGTGAGCTGCGACAGCGCGACGGCGCCATCGGGCCACTCGACGGTGAGGTCGCGGATGGTGATGACAGGACGAAGGACGTGCATGAGAGCCCCCTCTCCTCGGCCGCCGCAGTCACGACGGCAGGTCTGCGTGGGAACATCCCGCGAGAGAACGCGGGCGGCCGCACGTCAGAGCGCGTCGAGGACGACGAGGTGATCGGCGGCCGGCGCGACGGTGGGTCGATGCTCCCTGAGGGCAGACACTCGAACCGACGCGCGGCAGGCGATCACAGCTTCACGGCCGCGAGGCTAGCACGCCAGCGCCTCAGCGCGATAGGTTGCCGAGCGGATCGGCATGGTGCCGCGAGCACCGACGTCACACCAGAACGAGACCCAGGATGACCGCGAGCAGAGCGAGCTCGCTCCCTGCGATCACCGCGATGAGCGTGCCGCGGTGGTGGCGGGGCCGGTCACCGGATCGCATGCGCGACTGATCGCGCCGCAGCATCGCGCTCGCGACGATCATCGCGGCGACCGCGGCGATGAGCGCGAGCACAAGAAGCACGACCACGATCCGCTCCCCCTCCGCGCCGTCGTATCGACGCTACCGCGCGCGGGCATCGCCGTGCGGGCGGTCAGGCCGCGACGCCGCCCGCCCACACGCGCTCGACGAGCGGCACACCCGGACGGTATGCAAGGTGCACGTGGCTCGGAGCGTCGAGCATCACGAGGTCGGCCCGCGCGCCGGGCACCAGGCGACCCACATCCGTGCGCCGCAGCGCCGCAGCCCCGCCCGCCGTCGCCGCCAGCACCGCTTCGAGCGGCGCCATGCCCATCTCGCGCACCGCCAGGGCGATGCAGAACGGCAGCGATGTCGTATAGCTCGAGCCCGGATTGCAGTCGCTCGCGATCGCCACGGTGACCCCCGCGTCGAGCAGG
>JAEYUT010000205.1 GCA_023432305.1 Actinomycetes bacterium | reverse complement strand
GGGCTGGAGCACGTGGTCGAAGGCGCTCACGCGGTCGGAGGCGACGACGAGCGCGCGGCCCGGTTCGAGATCCGAGAGGTAGAGGTCGCGCACCTTGCCCGAGTACTCGTGCGTCCAGCGGAGAGCGGCGAGTCGCGAGTCGCCGGCGCCGGTCACTGGGCGACCCGCTCGGCGATGTCGCGGCGGTGGTGACTGCCCTCGAGACTGATCTTGTCGAGGGCTTCGTAGGCGGCGCTGCGGGCGGCCCGGAAGTCGGCGCCGCGGGCGACGACGCCCAGCACGCGTCCGCCGGTCGCGAGGAAGCGGCCGTCGACCACGCTCGTCGCCGCGTGGGCGATCGTGACGCCGGGAATGGAGGCGGCCTCCGCGAGCCCGGTGATCTCGCGGCCGGTCACCGGGTCCTCCGGGTAGCCCTCGCTCGCGAGCACCACCACGACAGCCGCCTCGTCCGAGAACTTCGGATACGGCAGACGGCCGAGACCGCCCGTCGCGGCGGCGAGCAGCAGCTCCGAGAGCGGGGTCTCGAGGCGCGGCAGCACGACCTGCGTCTCGGGGTCGCCGAAGCGCGCGTTGAACTCGATCACTTTGACGGCACCCGCGGACGGCGAGCCCTCATCTGCGACGATGAGTCCGCAGTAGAGCAGGCCGATGAACGGCGTGCCCTCGGCTTCGAGGGTGCGGACAGTGGGGAGCGCGACCGTGTCGAGCACCTCGTCGACGAACGACGACTCCGAACCCCAGCGGGCGTTCAGCCACGGCAGCGGCGAGTAGGCGCCCATGCCGCCCGTGTTGGGGCCGGCGTCGCCGTCGTAGGCGCGCTTGTAGTCCTGGGCGGGGCTGAGCGGCACCACATCGTGGCCGTCGGAGAGGAAGAAGAGCGACACCTCCTGGCCCGTGAGGAACTCCTCCACGAGCACCGGACCGTGCTGCAGGTAGTACTCGGCGTGTGCGATCGCGGCGTCGCGGTCCTCGGTGACGAGCACGCCCTTGCCCGCGGCGAGACCGTCGGCCTTCACCACATGCGGGGCTCCGAGCTCGTCGAGAGCGGCCACGAGCTCGTCGCGCGTGGTGGCGCGCACCGCTCGGCCCGTGGGCACGTTCGCGGCGTCCATGATGCGCTTCGCGAACGCCTTCGAGCCTTCGAGGGCGGCCGCCGCTCTGCCGGGGCCGAACACCGGCACGCCCTTCGCGCGCAGCGCATCCGCGACACCCGCGACGAGCGGGGCCTCGGGGCCCACGACGACGAGCTCGATGCCGTTGTCGAGCGCGTAGTCGGTGACGATGGCGCCGTTGGTCGGGTCGAGGGTCACCGTCTCGACCTCGGCCGCGATGCCGGCGTTGCCGGGGGCGACGGTGATCTGGTGGCCGGCGTTCTCCGCGAGGAGGGCCGAGACGATCGCGTGCTCGCGAGCACCGGAGCCGAGAACGAGGATCTTCACCTGTCAAGGGTACCGGGGTCGGGGTAGCGTCGAGGCGTGGCTGTGCGACGCAGGATCGATCCGGATGCGGGGCGCGCCGCCGTGCGCGCGTGGCAGGGGGGCGCGACCGACCGCACCACGACCGCGGCGGCGGTGCGTTTCCTGCTGGAGCAGCTCGCCACCGACCACGAGGGCAACTCGGTCGAGGTGCGTGTTCCGCCGTTCGGCGCCACCCAGGCGATCGAGGGTCCGCGGCACACGCGCGGCACCCCGCCGAATGTCGTCGAGATGGATGCCGCCACCTGGCTCGAGCTCGCCACGGGGGCCCTCGCGTGGGATGCCGCAGTCGATGCGGCGCGCGTGTCGGCGTCGGGCACGCGGGCGCACCTGGGAGATGTGCTCCCGATCCGCTGGGGCTGACGAGCGGGCGTTCAGGCGGGTGCGCGACAATGGTGGGGTGACCGAGCACCCGAACCCCGCCGAGCAGACGCCCGATGACGCCGCGACGCCCGAACCGGCGGTCGAGATCTACGAGACCACGGTGCGCCGCGCGCCCAAGCTCGGCGTGTTCCTCGTGGTGGGAGGCGCGCTCGGCGCGCTGCTGACGCTCATCCTCACGAGCCTGTTCCCCGCGGATCCGGCGTACGGCTTCGCCGCGACGTTCGGCTACTTCCTCATCTACGGCATCCCGTTCGGCGTGCTCGTGGGGGCGATCATCGGGCTCGTGCTCGACCGCCGCAGCAAGCGGCGCACGCGCTCGGTGCTCGTCGAGCACGAGCGCATCGACGACGAGGGCTGAGCAGTCGCTAGCCTGCCGGGGTGACCACCACCACACCCCTTCGCTTCGAGTTCACCGCCGACGCCACCACCGTTGCCCGGCTGTCGCGCGCGTCCGTGCGCTTCGGTCTGCGTCGCGGCGTTCTCCCCTACGCGCTCATCGCTGTGATGGCGCCGATTCTGCTGTGGCTGGGTGAGACGGTCGGCGGCATGGAGCGCGAGGCCGCCCTCGTGCTCGGCGTGGTCGCGCTCTCCCTGCTGGGCGCCTGGGTCGCCGCGAAGGTCACCTTCGCATTGGTGCAGCGGGCAGGCTTCCGGGCTGGGTTCGCACCGGGCACCACGGTGTCGGTCGAGTACGGCGACGATGTGCGGATCCTCGGCCCGCGAGACGAGACCCGCATCGCGTTCTCGGCGCTCGCCGACGTGGTGCCGCGCGAGGGTGAGGTCGTCATCGGACGCGGCGTCGGCTACCCGCTCGTGCTCCCGACGGAACTCTGCCCGCCCGAGGCGCAGGAGCTCATCCGAGACAGCATCCGCGACGGCGTCACGGCGCCCGAGGTCGCGTGGTCGCGTGAGGCGGCCTTCGACATCCCGACGACGCGCGTCTGCGTGCGCCGCACGATGACGCACCCCACCGCGCTCGTGATGTTCGCGCCGCTTGTGCTGGGTGTCGCCGTCCTCGCGCTCGCCGCCGAGAGCCTGGCCGGGTTCCTCGTCGGCGCGGTCGTCA
>JAEYUT010000190.1 GCA_023432305.1 Actinomycetes bacterium | reverse complement strand
CTGACGGTCGAGCCGTCGGGAAGGTGCTTCGCCTGCACTCGGAAGCCGCCGATGCCGTCGACGTCGAGCGTCTGCGTCTCGCCGTCGGGCACCGACAGCACCCGCACCAGCTGCGCCGGACTGAGCGGGCGGGTCTCGCCCGGCCCTGTGACCATGACCCCCTGCACGCTCGTCGTCGACGAGATGGCGATGAGCAGTCCGCTGCTGGTCGTGTCGGCATCGGGCAGCGAGCCGTACGGCGTGAGCGAGGCGCGCATGAGGCTCGTCACCTGCTCATCGAGGCGCTCCAGCATGCTCTGGCGCAGCGCGAGCACGCTCACCGACCCCAGGATGATCGTGACGAGCGCGACGAGCGCGACGACCCCGAGCACGAGGCGTCGCTCGATCGACCACGGAGCTCTCCGGCGCGCCTCCCGGCCGGTGGCGTCGGGCTCGACCTCGGGGCGCTCCTCGGCGGGCGTGGTGCTGTGCTCGGGCTCGGTCACGACGCGGGCTTGATGAGGTAGCCGACACCGCGCACGGTGTGGATCATGGGCGGGGCATCGACGTCGATCTTCTTACGCAGGTAGGAGATGTAGATCTCGACGATGCTGGGACTGCCTTCGTATTCGTAGCTCCACACGCGGTCGAGGATCTGCAGCTTGCTGACGACGCGCCGCGGGTTGCGCATGAGGTAGCGCAGCAGCTCGAACTCCTTCGCCGTGAGCTCGATCTGCCGCCCGCCGCGGGTGACCTCGTAGCTCTCCTCGTCGAGGGTGAGGTCTCCCACCCGCAGGATCGGGTCGGTGTAGCCGGTGATCCCACGGCCGGTCCGGCGCAGCAGCGCGCGCAGGCGAGCCACAACCTCCTCGAGGCTGAAGGGCTTCGTGACGTAGTCGTCGCCTCCCGCCGTGAGCCCCACGATGCGGTCCGACACGGCGTCCTTGGCGGTGAGGAACAGGACGGCGACGTCGTCACCCGCGGCGCGCATCCGGCGCAGGACGTCGAGGCCGTCGAGGCCTGGGAGCATGATGTCGAGCACGATCACGTCGGGCTCGAAGCTGCGGGCCTTGCTGAGTGCGCTCGCGCCGTCGGAGGCCGTCTCGACCTCCCAGCCTTCGTACCGGAGCGCCATCTGGATGAGCTCGACGAGCGCCGGCTCGTCGTCGACGACGAGGGCGCGGATGGGGGTGCCGTCCGGCCGCGTGAGCGCAGGCGCGGCGGAGGGCGGGGAGGAGCTCATGCAGACGATTCTCTCCCCCTTCCTGAGCGTTGACTATGCCGCGCCTGTGCGGGGTCCCCGTATGGCGACCGTGCACACGGCGAGGCCCGATCGGGGTGTCGGAAATGGCGCGCACAATAGAGGGGTGCCCCAGCCCACCCTCGCGCTCTTCGACGCCGCACCGGTCCCGTATCGCGACCGCGTCGTCGCCGACGCCTCCGATCGGGTGAGCTGGCTGCGCGAGCGCGCGCGCGGCGTGACCGCGACGGATGTTGCCCGCCTCACGAGCGAGAAGGCGGTGCGTGCCGTCGTGCAGGACAAGCTCCTCGGCTCGCGGTTCTCCGGCAACTCGTACACGCAGCACGGGCGCGTGCGGGAGCCGGAGATCGGCCGCTGGGTGGCGCGCCACCATCCGGGGATGCGCAGCAACAGCGCACTCTTCCACGCCGACGGCATGCGCTCGCACCTCGCGACACCTGACGGGATGCGCGATCGCGACGGCAGCCTCGAGCTGTGCGAGATCAAGACCACCCGCGCCCCCTGGAAGTCGATCCCGCGCCACTACCTGCGGCAGGTGTGGTGGCAGCAGTATGTGCTCGGCGCCGAGCGCACCCTCGTGGTCTGGGAGCAGCACGACGACTTCGTGCCCGTGAGCGGCGTGCCGGAGACCCGCTGGGTCGACCGCGATGAGGACGAGATCGCCAAGCTCGTGCACCTCGCCGATCAGGTGCTCAGCGCCATGCGTCGCTAGATCTCCCGCAGGCGTGCGCGCGAGCGCGACAGCGCGACGACGCCCGCGCCGACCGCCGCGATGACGACCGCGATGACGACGACGAACACGGCGACGGATCCGTATCCCCCGTTGGCCGGGTCGATGAACGGATACGGATACCAGCCGTACGACTGGCTCACGTCGCTGAACACGAACGGCCCGCGCACCATCGTGCTGACAGTCCAGACCAGCGGATACGCGACGATGACGCCGACCACTCGCCACCGCAGCCGGTTCCTCCCGGGCGCGAGGATCCAGTCGAGGAGCACGAGCATCGGCATCACGAGGTGCAGCACCTCGTTCGACCATGGAAGCCACGAGTCCGGCGGCCGCTCGATGCCGCGCAGCAGCACGTTGTAGACGATGCCCGTCGTCACCAGGTACGAGGTCGCGCACGCGCGCAGCACCGTGAGCCCGCGCGGCTCCGGGGTGCGGCCGTGCAGCAGCACGACGGCGCCGATGCCGAGCGCGAGCGCCCCGAGCAGGTTCGACTGGATGGTGAAGTACGAGAAGAAGTTGACCAGCGATGTCGCGAGGTCCCGCACCTCGATCCTGGTCCAGTACGCGACGCTGACCGCGAGCTGCCCCGCGATGGCCGCGATCGCCGCGACCACGCCGAGGATCCGAACGACGATCGCTGCGATGCGCACGAGCCGAAGTTAGCAGTACGGTGACGGCCCCGAAACACCGCCGAAGCATGGCGCGCTTTGAATGGAGCGGATGGCTGAAGGGCGGACGCGATGACGATGATGCATGCCGTGACGTTCGACGCCCCCGGACCCCCGGAGGCGCTGACATTCACCGAGATCCCCCTGCCCGCGCGGGTGAACGGGGAGGTGCTCATTCGGGTTCACGCCGCAGGCGTCAACCCCGTCGACGCGGCGACGCGCGCCGGCCGCGGCGCCTGGGCTGCCGCCGAGGGGCCGCCGCTCGTCCCCGGCAATGACGTCGCCGGCGTCGTCGTCGAGTCGCCCTACGACGCGCATCCGCTCGCCCCCGGCACACGCGTGTACGGCATGGGGATGGTGCCGCGCACGCCGGGAACCTACGCCGAGTACGTGTCGCTGCCCGCGATGTGCCTGGCCAAGATGCCGCAACGCATCGACCTGACCGAGGCGGCTGCGGTTCCGCTGGCCGCACTCACGGCATGGGGGATGGTGGTCGAGATCGCGAAGGCTCACGACGGCCAGCGGATGCTCATCCACGCCGGCGCGGGCGGCGTCGGCCACCTCGCGGTGCAGCTCGCGAGCTTCTTCGGGGCGCACGTCATCGCCACCTGCGGCCCCGACAACATCGACTTCGTGAGGTCGCTCGGCGCCGACGAGGTCGTGGACTACACCGCGGGCCCGTTCGAGGAGGCGGTCGGCACCGTCGACGCCGTCATCGACCTCATCGGCAACACCGAGCACGAGACCGGCTCGCGGTCCATCCGCGTCCTGCGGACGGCAGGGCTCTATGTGAATGCGCCCGCCGGATCATTCCCCACGATGCGCGAGGAGGCGGACACCGCGGGCGTGCGTGCGACCGACTTCCGGGTGTCGCCGGATGCCGCAGCGCTCGCGGTGATCTCGCGTCTCATCGACGCACGCGACCTCACCGTGCACGTGGATCGCGTGCTGGCGCTGGAGGAGGCCGCCCAGGCGCACCGTCTCATCGAGAGCGGGCACACGCGCGGCAAGATCGTGCTGAGCGTGGCCGGGTGACGCTCAGTCGCTCACAGGCTCCGCTCGAAGACGTAGTCGTCCTCCAGGCGATCCCCCACGAGGAAG
>JAEYUT010000173.1 GCA_023432305.1 Actinomycetes bacterium | reverse complement strand
AAGGGTGATGCCGGTGTCGCCGATCGCGATCGCGAGGCGGCCGTCGGTGGCCCAGCGCTCGTGCGAGCGCAGTGCGGCGTGCGCGGCCATCCAGGCGCCGAGGAGCATGGCGACGGCGGTGGTGATCGCAAGCCCGAGGTTCTGCAACACCGTGAAGCCGAACGCCACGAAGAACACCACGGCGAGGGTGAGCCAGATCGCCACCCCGATCCACCCGCGCACGGCGAAGGTGCGCGCCGCCTGGGGCGCGTAGTAGGCCGCGTAGCGGAAGTCGTTGGCCGCGCCTGCATCAGTGGAGGTGTACGACGGTGCCGAAGCGCGCAGGTCGCCCCAGGGCGCCACGGGGATCCCGCGTGCGGCGGCAGATGAGAGGAGCGCCGCGGACGCCCGGGCGAAGGTTGCGGGATCGATCCCGGTGCCCTCCGCTGCGCGGAAGCCGAACGTGCCCTCCGGCGGTCCGCCGTTGACTATGCGGCGTCGTGCGGCTGCGGGGAGCTTGTTTTGTCGCCGACGGCACATCCTGGGCCGAATTCGCCTACCGCGACTGGGGTGCGACCGTCGCCGTCGAGCTCCCCGACGCCTGCTAGCCGCTCGCGGTCACCACCCGGGGCGGCCCGCACACGCCTCGCCGAGCTTCGCGAAGCCGGTCGACGGGTCCGAGAAGGCGCGCCACACGCCGTTCGCGTCACGCTGCTTCGCCGCGACCTCGATCGCATCGAGCACGCCGGGCGCCGTGCGCGCCCACGACACGAAGCCATCGTGCGCAACGTCGGCGTATCCACGATCGATCACGGCACGCACGGGCGACAGGGCGTCGATCACCGCTGGCAGGAGGGATGCGTCTCCTTGCGCCTCGATGCAGCGCTGCATGAGGGCGATCACGGGGCCGGCGAGCGCGTCGCAGCGTTCCCCGAGGGCGTCGGTCATGGGGTCTCCTGCTGTGCTCGAGCTGCGGATGCCGAGATGTGAGCGATCCGCGACACATCATGACATGGCCTCAGGGCTCGCGTGCGCTAGACTGAACGTGCTCACCGCCCCACCGGCCAAGCCGGGATCAGGGGAAAACCGGGGGCGATCTGCACCGAGAATCCGGTTCGCGAGTCAGCGGCGGACCACCGAACATGCGACGCGCAGCGTCGTGATGGGGCTCACAGCCCTCGAGGAGAACGATGGCCACATCCGGCCAGAAGTCCCGTTCCGGCACCAAGTCGGCGGGCAGCCGATCCGCACAGCAGCGCCGCCGTGCCCACCAGGACGAGACGGGCATCATCCCCGTGCTCGCTCGCGTCGTGCGCGGAATCGAGAACGCCGCCGAGCGCGGCAAGGTCAATCCCGCCAACCGCATGCGCTACCGCGTCGTGGCCGTGCTCGCGCGCGAGGAGCGCGCCCGCATCAAGGCCGACACGCAGCTGAGCGAGGCGGAGCGCTCCAAGGAGCTCACCCGCCTCGACGGCATCGCCACGATCATGGCCAAGACCGCCGCGCGCGACTCCTCGCTCATCCAGCTGCTCACCGACACCGCCCCGCTCAGCACGGCCGCTCAGGAGGTGCGCCGCGCGCTCCTCATCGAAGCGGGCACGCCGCTCGCGCCCGAGGACCTCGTCGTCGTGAGCGAGCCGGAGCCGAAGCCCGTCGCCGAAGAGCGCAAGGTCATCCCGCAGTCGGTGCGTCAGTACCAGATGTCGAACCCGTTCCTCGCGCCCGACTTCGACGCCTATGCGCAGAAGAAGCCCGTCGAGCACTCCGGTCACCTCGACAACTGGGAGCTCATCGAGCCTCTGTTCCGCGCCTTCGAGGTGGGCGCAGGCGGGGGAGCGGCCACCATGGAGCTTCCCGAGGCGGCCTCCCTCGGAACCCCCGGAGGCATCGAGCTGATGCGCCACCAGGCGAGGTTCGTCGAGTCGGCGCGCGGCGGCCACCGCACGTACCTTCTCGCCGACGAGCCCGGCCTCGGCAAGACGGCTCAGGCGCTCCTCGCCGCCGATGTCGCGCAGGCCTACCCGCTGCTCGTCGTCGTCCCCAATGTCGTCAAGGTCAACTGGGCGCGCGAGGTCGAGAAGTGGACCCCGCGGCGCACCGTCACGGTCGTGCACGGCGACGGCGACGACGTCGATGCCTTCGCCGAGATCGTCGTCGTCAACTACGAGATCCTCGACCGACACGTCGACTGGCTGAAGATCCGCGGATTCCGCGGCATGATCGTCGACGAAGCGCACTTCATCAAGAACAAGGAGTCGCAGCGCTCGCGGCACGTGCAGGCTCTCTCCGCGTCGATCCGTCAGCACAACCCCGACCCGCTGCTCATCGCACTCACGGGAACACCTCTCATCAACCAGATCGAGGACTTCCGCATGATCTGGCAGTTCCTCGGCTGGATCGACGAGAAGAAGCCGCTCCCGCGTCTCATGAAGGCGCTCGAGGACACCGGACTCACCCCGGTCGACCCGGGCTTCTTCGCCGCAGCACGTCGTGCGGTCGTCGACATGGGCATCGTGCGCCGCAAGAAGGTCGACGTCGCCGCCGACATCCCCGCGCGCCGCATCGCCGACATCCCCGTGGAGCTCGACGGCGAAGCAGGCCGCTCCATCCGCGAGGCGGAGCGCGCGCTCGTCTCTCGCCTGCTCGAACGCTACCGCCGACTGCGCTCGACGCGTCCGGACTCTGCCGATGAGGACCTCATCCGCCTGGTCGCGGCCGCCGAGTTCGAGGAGTCGAAGCAGTCGTCGTCCTCGGGGGACAACGTCTTCACGATGGTGCGCCGCATCGGCCAGGCCAAGGCCGTGCCGGCTGCGGATTACACGGTCAACCTCGCCCGCAACGTCGGCAAGGTGGTGTTCTTCGCGAAGCACATCGACGTCATGGACGCTGCCGAAGCTCACTTCGCGAAGGCGGGGCTGCGCACGATCTCGATCCGCGGCGACCAGTCGTCGAAGGCCCGCCAGGCGGAGATCGACGCGTTCCAGAACGACCCGGATGTCGCCGTCGCCGTGTGCTCGCTCACGGCAGCCGGCGTCGGCGTGAACCTGCAGGCGGCGTCGAACGTCGTGCTCGCGGAGCTCAGCTGGACCAACGCCGAGCAGACGCAGGCGATCGACCGCGTGCACCGCATCGGCCAGGAGCTCCCTGTCACGGCGTGGCGGATCATCGCCGCGCAGACGATCGATGGTCGCATCGCCGAGCTCATCGACTCGAAGGCGGGGCTTGCGGCGCGTGCGCTCGACGGCGACAACGTCGAGGCCGCCGAGGGCTCGGTGCAGCTGGAGGCTCTGGTGACTCTGCTCACCGACGCGGTCGCGGGACTGTAGCGGAGAACGACCCGTCTGGTGTGAGCCCCGTTGTGGGGGGAGCGTTCCCGGAACCCGCCGCCTATCGTGGTGCTCACACTAGTTGGGGGACTAGTAGGCGGCGGTGATTCTGTCAGAGTCGCGATTCCGATACCGGGGGTACGTGGAATCGCGGGACAGAATCACCGCCGCCCGCACTTAACCGTCGTGCTCAACTTTCACGCGAGACTTCACGTCTTGCGGACGCCTCGAATCCGAGTATCTTCGACTGCAACCGATGGGGCGCGACTCCGGATGCAGGCGGAGAGATCCGAGTCAGACGAGCCGCAGCCGCAGCGGGGGACGGGCTCACATGATCCGCCGACGAGCGTCGGCCGCATCGCCGAGCAGGTCCGATGATGACGGGGCGATGGCCCCATCACCGGACCAGAACCCCTGCGGCGAACGCCGACGCGAGAGCTCGCGCGGGGGCGGCCTCACCGACACAGAAGGGCCCCGGAGTAGCTGCCCGGGGTCCTTCGTCGCATCAGGAGTCGTGCGTGCGCAGGACCGCGTCGAAGCGCGCAGTGAGCTCCGCATCGACGGCGCGCTCGACGCCGTCGACCGCGCGGATCGGCACCGCCCCACGCACGCTCGAGACCAGCCAGGCGGCGTCCGAGACCGCCAGATCCTCAGGAGTGAGCAGTTCGTAGCCTGTCGTGAAACCGGACTGCTCGGCCCACTGGAAGAGGTCGGCCTGCGTGGTGCCCGCGAGGATGCCGAGCTCGACGCTCGGCGTCACGATGTGGGTGCCTCGGCGCAGAAGGATGCTCGACGACGCCCCCTCGAGCAGGAACCCGTCACTTGAGACGAGCACCGCATCGTCCGCCCCCCGCCGGAGAGCTTCGCGGTGCGCTGCTCGGTGGACGGCTGCGCTGAGCGTCTTCGCGCCCGTCAGCAGCCAGGGGGAGGTCACGGACAAATCGTGACGGTATCCGCGATCCAGCAGCGCGATGCTCACGCCCTCTGCGCGCACCCGCGAGGCATCGGGCGCGGGAGATCCGTAGACCCAGCCGGTAGGCACAGCAGCCCCCTCCACGCCTCTGCTCAGCACCAACTTGAGGGCGCCTGTCTCGACGCCGCCGTTCGTGAGCGCATCTGCGACGGCGAGCACAGCAGCGCGCCATATGTCCGCAGGCAGCACGGGAAGATCGAGAGCCCGGCACGACTGCGCGAGCCGCTCGAGGTGCGCGTCGAGTCCGTGCACACGACCATGCGCCAGCATCGCCGTCTCGAACACGCCGTCCCCGCGGGTCGCGGCGAGGTCGGTGACGTGCAGGTGCGGGAGGTCGGGGTCCGCCATCCGGTGGCCTCGGGCGAGGGCACGCACCGGGTCGAACTCGATGAGCGCGAGCGCGCGCATCAGGCGGTCCGGCGGCTGGTGGGCTCGGCATCGAGCATCGCCCACACGGTCGTGCTGAGATCGGGGTACGCGAGCGCGATCTGGCGCAGCATCCGGTAGTCGACCTCAGCCGAGGGGCGGCGGTCGTTGTCGGCGTGGATGAGCTCGGCCCGCAGCGTCAGCACGACGAGCTCGTCGACGGACGGAAGCTCCTGCATGAACTCCCACGGATCCTCACCCGCATGGAGACGCTCGAAGACGACGGTGCTGAGCTCCTCGGTCGCCTCGGCACGCAGCACCTCGAGGCTCGCCTGGCGGCGGACTCCGTGCTCCTCGTGCGCGTTCATCCTCCGAGCCTACGGCGCGCACGCGCCGGCTGCCGACTCCGCCTACGATCGAATCGTGCCCGACAGCCCGCTCGCCTCATCGCCCTATGAGATCCTCGGCGTTCCCGCGACGGCGTCAGAGGGTGAGCTGCGACGGGCGTACCGGAGACGTCTCCGCGAGACGCACCCCGACGCCGGCGGTGCGGTGACGGAATTCCACGCTGTGCAGCGCGCCTGGGAGCTCGTCGGCACCCCGGCGGCGCGCGCCGCCTACGATGCCGACGGCGGGCGCGGAGGGTCGCCCGCGCCCTCTGCAGGGTATGCCCCGCGCACGGAGCGCGCGTCGACAGGCACACGCCCGCAGGCGCGATCCAGCGGCCACCCCGGAGGCTGGTACCGCGAGCGCTACCTCGAGGAGGTGCGCGAATGGGCAGGGCGCGGCGTCACCCTGCCGAACCCATACGATCCGGCGGTCGTGCGCTCCGCGCCGCAGCACATCAGGCACCTTCTCGCCAACGCGATCGCCGAGGAGGAATCCGCCCGCGCCCTGTCGACCCTCGGCATCGGATACACGGTGTGGCACGACGTCGGATCGGTCGCGGGCAAGCTCGACCACATCGTGCTCGGCCAGAGCGGGCTGTGGGCGATCCTCAGCGAGGACTGGGGCGGCGAGGTGAAGATCAAGGGATCCGAGCTCATCGGACCCGCCGTCGGGGGAGCGAAGCCCGTTGCGGAGCTCTCCGCCCGGGCGCGCGCGTTCGCGCGGGCGGCGCGCGTGAAGTTCTCGGCGATCGCGGTCGTCGTTCCGGATGCGGATGCGCCCGGCGTCGTCGACCTCGGCACTGTTCGAGGCGCGCGGGCACTGCTGATTCCACGGTCGCAGCTCGCTCATGTGATCCGCACAGGCATCCCTGGTGTGGGCACGGGCGGCACCGATCTCTTCGAGCTGCGCACGCGCATTCAGAGCGCGGTGCGCTTCATCTGACGCGCACCCGTTCGCCGCGTGCGGAACCGCTCATTCGCGGTCAGGTGCGGTGCAGCGGGGCGCCGAACTCGTTGCGGTTGTCCGGCATGAGCTCGCGCATTCGCGCGTCATCCTGGGGGAACGCGCGAGCAGTCGACGGCGCCGTGCCGAGCGGGCCGGAGTCGTTCGGCATCGCGATGGGCTGCGGCCCTGTGGACGGTGCCGCAGGCTCGCTGCGCGGGGCGCCGCCGGGAACGCTCACGCCGAGAGAGGCGAGGTAGGCGGCATTCGCGTCGGCTGAGCTCGACGCGGAGCCGCTCGGGGAGGGCTGCGACACCGTGGGCACCGTCGCCGATTGCGCCGTCGTGGGGTGAGGCGCGGCGGGGGCTGACGTGGGGGCCTGCGCGGACGGTGCCGCAGCGATCGCGGGCGCTCCGCCGAGGAGGGCGGGGAGCGCGAGCACGGTGGGCGCGGGGGTGAAGCCCGGAATCACAGAGGGCGTCGCCTCGAGGGCGCCGAGCGGTGCGGCCGGAGCAGGCGCGGAGGCGTACGACGACGGGGGCTGCGCGCTCTGGTA
>JAEYUT010000147.1 GCA_023432305.1 Actinomycetes bacterium | reverse complement strand
GAACGGGGTCTCGTCGGAGTAGGAGCCGGGCGTGTTCCACACGTCACCCGCGGCCTCGGCCGGACCAGAGGTCGACCACGGCTCGTCGGCGACGGCAGCCTGCGAGCGGCCTCCGCCGCCACCGGATGCCCGAGTAACCTGGGCGGTCGCGTACCGCAGGCTGGGACCGATCTCGTCGATCTCCAGCTCGATGGCGGTGCGCTTCTCGCCTTCCTTCGTCTCGTAGGAGCGCTGCTTGAGGCGGCCGGTCGCGATGACGCGGCTTCCCTTCGTCAGCGAGCCGGCGACGTGCTCCGCGAACTCACGCCAGCAGGACGCGCGGAGGAACAGAGCCTCGCCGTCCTTCCAGTCGTTCGTCGCGCGGTCGAAGGTACGCGGCGTGGACGCGATGGTGAAGTTCGCGACCGCGAGCCCGGACTGCGTGTAGCGCAGCTCAGGGTCCGCCGTGAGGTTTCCCACGACCGTGATGATCGTCTCGCCGGCCATGGCCTACTCGGCGTCCTTCTCGGCCTTGTCAGCCTTCGGAGCAGCAGCAGCCTTGCGGGCGGCCTTCTTCTCCTCGGCGGCAGCGTGCGCTGCAACGCGAGCGACGGCCTCCTCCGCGCGGAGCACCTTGGTGCGCAGCACGGCCTCGGACAGCTTCAGCTGGCGGTCGAGCTCGACCGTCGCCTCGCTCGTCGCGGTGAAGTTGACGACGGCGTAGATGCCCTCGGACTTCTTCTTGATCTCGTACGCCAGGCGGCGACGACCCCAGATGTCGACCTTCTCGATGGATCCACCATCGTTGCGGATGACGCCGAGGAACTTGTCCAGGCTGGGTGCGACGGTGCGCTCATCGATCTCGGGATCGAGAATCACCATCAATTCGTACTGATGCGTCATTGACCCACCTCCTTCGGACTAGAACGGCTGCAGGACATCTGCAGCAGGAGGGTTGAATGCATCTGCCAGCGCCACGAGGGCGCGGGCAACCTGTACATCTTACATGAGGCAGCCTCCGGGCCAAGCACGGGGACGGCCGCGAGACGAGCGGCGCTATCCGCGCGCGGCCCACCATTCGCGGAGCCGGCGCTCTGCCTCCTCGGGACCGACGGAGCCCTGATCGAGCCGCAGCTCCATGAGGAAGCGATACGCCTCCCCCACTTCGCGCCCCGGAGCGATGCCGAGGATCGCCATGATCTGCTCGCCGTCGAGGTCGGGGCGGATGGCGGCGAGCTCCTCCTCCTCGGCGAGCACCGCGATCCGCTGCTCGAGCTCGTCGTAGGCGCGCTGCAGTCGCGCCGCCTTGCGCTGGTTGCGGGTGGTGACATCCGCACGCGAGAGGATGTGGAGTCGTTCCAGCTGGGCTCCTGCGTCGCGCACATAGCGGCGCACCGCCGAATCCGTCCAGCTCGCATCCGCATAGCCGAAGAAGCGCAGATGCTCGCGGATGAGCAGCGTCACCGCCTTGATGGTGTCGCTGTCGAAGCGCAGCGCGCGCAGGCGCTTGGCGGCGAGCTTGCCGCCGAGCACATCGTGGTGGTGGAACGAGACGGCGCCGCTCGGCTCGATGCGGCGCGTGTCGGGCTTGCCGATGTCATGCAGCAGCACCGCGAGGCGCAGGATGAGGTCGGGCTGGTGCCCGCGGGCGCGCTCGAGCTGGATCGCCTGATCGAGCGCCGTGAGCGAGTGCTCGTAGACGTCCTTGTGGTGTGCGTGCTCGTCGATCTCCAGGCGCAGCGCGGGGATCTCCGGGATCACGTGGTCGGCGAGGCCCGAGTCCACGAGCACCCGGATGCCCGTGATGGGGTCGGAGGCGAGCAGCAGCTTGGTGAGCTCCTCCCCCACCCGCTCCGCCGACACGATCTCGATGCGGTCGGCCATCGCCGTCATCGCCGCCATGGTCGCCTCGTCGAGAGTGAAGTGCAGCTGCGAGGTGAATCGCGCCCCGCGCATCATCCGCAGCGGGTCGTCCCCGAACGAGATCTCGGGTGCGATGGGGGTGCGCAGACGCCCGGCCATGAGGTCCTCGAATCCGCCGGAGGGATCGACGAGCACCTTCTCCGGTACGCGCAGCGCCATCGCGTTGACCGTGAAGTCGCGGCGCAGCAGGTCGCCTTCGAGCGTGTCGCCGAATGCGACGACGGGCTTGCGTGTCTCGCCGTCGTAGACGTCGGATCGATACGTGGTGATCTCGACGGTGAGGTCGCCGAGGCGCGCGCCGATGGTGCCGAAGGCGCGGCCGATGTCCCAGTGGGCGTCGGCGAGCGGCGCGACGATCTTCAGGATCTGATCGGGATTCGCGGACGTCGCGAAATCGAGGTCGTTCGAGTCGCGGCCGAGGAATGCGTCGCGCACGGGCCCGCCCACGAGCGCGAGCTCGAACCCGGCCGCGGCGAAGGCCTCGATCAGGCCGCGCAGACGCGGGGCATCGAGGATCTGATGAAGATGCTCGATCGCGGCGGCCACGGATTGCATAGGGGTCGAGTCTAGACTTCTCTGCATGTCTGCCGTGTCGTTCGGAGGTGCTTCGCTGTGCCTCTGACGACCCCGCTGTTCCTGCGCGCGCTCACATCGGCCGTCGTGGCGACGGCGCTCGTCGCGGGTGCAGCAGGGGTCGCCGCGGCAGAGCCGGCAGCCGAAGCCGTGAGCACGCAGCCCGCGTCGGCCTCGGTCATCACCCCCGGCGTCGGCCCCGTCTCTATCGCCGTCGTGGTGCCGATCACCGCGCCTCCGAGCGTCACCGGGCTGCTCTCCGAGGAGGAGCTCGCGGAGTACACCGACACGTTCGGTGTGCTCACTCGACAGCTGGACACGGTGGCTTCCACGAAGGCGGCGCTTGCCATCGACCCGATGATCCTCGCCTCCATCCGCGTTCTCGGGAGCGCGGCGCCCGAGTCCGCCCGGGCCTGGCTGCAGCGTCTGGAATCGCTGCCGAATGAGTCGTTCCTGCTGGCCTATGGTGACGCCGACGTCGTGACAGCGGCTCGCACCGGCACACTCACGTCGCTGCAGCCGCGCGGGTTCGGGTTCGCGCTCGATCCGAGCCGCTTCGCGGAGCAGCCCATCGCAGATCCGTCGCCGACAACCGCACCAGAGCCCACGGCGTCCCCGACTCCCACCGCCGACCCGGATGCGGCGCCGCCGTTCCCGACCACCGAGCAGCTGCTCGCCTGGTCGAGCACGCTCCCCCGCATCGCCTGGCCCGCCGTCGACGGAGTGGGTGCGTCGGATGTGGCGTCGCTCGGCGCCGCAGGCTATCAGTCGGTGCTGCTCTCGGATGCGGACACCGGCCCCACCGCCTCCGCCCACGTCGCCGTCGGCGGTGTCGATGCGGTCGTCATCGACTCCGCGCGCTCCGCCGCTCTGCGCTCAGCCGCGGCGTCCGCGCTCGAAGGGGAACGGATCAGCCAGCTCGAGGCCTTCACTGCGGATCTCGCTGTGCAGGCGCAGAACTCACCGGGGCGCACGATGGTCCTCTCCGTTGCGCGCACCTGGCCAGGTGTGCCTGCCGGACTCGGTGCCGCATTGGCGGCCATCGAGAATGCGGAGGCGGCGCAGATCGTGCCGCTCAGCGAGGTGCTCGCCACCACGCCGACTCCGGCCGCACTCGGCGACGCCGTTCGCGACGAAGAACGCGAGGCGGTGTTCGTCGATCTGCTCGGCGATGTGGATGCCGAGCAGG
>JAEYUT010000130.1 GCA_023432305.1 Actinomycetes bacterium | reverse complement strand
CTGCGACCCCACCGGGACCGTCACACTGCTCGTGACGACGGTCGACGCGGCGTCGACCGACGAGATCGTGGACGCGTCCGGATCGATGAGCAGCAGCGTGTCGCCGTCCTGCAGGACATCGAAGTTCGGTGACGAGGCGATGACCGATCCGTTGAGCTCGTCGATCTGCCGGTTGAGGCGGCCTCCCAGAAGCTGTTCGCCGTTCGTCACCCAGACATCGCGCGCCGTGAGGTCGACATCGGAGATCGGGTAGCCCGGGTGCAGTGCCGCGACCGTGAGCGTCGAACCGGCGACGAGAGCGATGACGGCGGCAGACGCGATGGCACGCGCGCGCGAGCGTTCCCCCCGTTGACGCATGCTGCTTTCCCCCGATACCCGAGCTGGGCCGCAGATGGCGGCGCCGCCAC
Source organism: Actinomycetes bacterium (assembly GCA_023432305.1). Lineage (GTDB taxonomy): Bacteria > Actinomycetota > Actinomycetes > Actinomycetales > Microbacteriaceae > Homoserinibacter. The sequence goes on along the minus strand of JAEYUT010000130.1, from coordinate 4,733 downwards.
GCTAGCAGAGCGCGAGCAACCCTCCGTACCGGGATGTCTACTTCATGGCGTTCCACTCAGCGCGGCTGTACCACGGCGTCGTGAGCGTGCCGGAGGGACCGACAGCGCGGATGCGCATCGAGACGCCCTCTGCGAGGGTGCCCGTGGCACTTCGCGTCCACACCGTGCTGCCGCTGCTGACGCTCTCGGTCTGACCGTTGCCGGTCCATCCGCTCGTCCACTCCATGTAGATCGTGTACGAGCCGCTGGAGATGTTATCGAAGCGCACGAGTGCCTGGTAGCAGCCCGACGGGCAGCCCTGGACCGCCTGGTGGCGTGTTCCGGCGATCGAGATGGACGGCGGCGCGGGCGGATTCGCGATCGTCCCGGAGCGCACAGCGGAGGCGGCGCTCGCACCTGCCTTGTTCACTGCACGCACCTGCAGCTCGTAGGTTCCCGCGCTGAGACCGGTGCGCACATAGCTCGTGTCGGTGCCGACACTCGACCACCCAGATCCCGTGTTCACCTCGTAGCTGAGGTTGGCGGTTCCCCCGGGGCTGGCCGAGACGCCGCTCCAGCTCCAGACGATGCGCCCTGGCGCTTGGCCGTCCGTGACCGACACCGAGAAACCGCCCGGAGTCGGCGGGACCGCCTGCGCAGTGATCGATCGCGACGCGGCGCCGATCGCCCCCTGCTTGCCGCCCGAGTTGTGGGCCTGCACCTCGAAGGTGTGGGTGCCTGCGCCGACCGTCTGGTTGCCCGTGCTGGTGCCGGTCGTGGCGTTCCAGCCCCCACCGTTCAGACGCCAGCGGTAGCTGACGGTTCCGCCGTTGGCGTTCACGCCCGCCCAGCTCGCGCTGATGACCGCGTTCGGCGCCCACTGGTCGCTCGCTCCGATCGTCACCGTGGGGGTGCCCGGTGTGCCGTAGGGGATCACGGGGTTGCTCGCGGGCGACCATTCGCCCGGCCCGTGCTCGTTGATAGCGCGCACCGAGAATGTGTACGCGGTGCCATTGGACAGCCCCGAGATCGTGCAGCCGGGAGGCTGGCAGGTGGTCGGGGTCGGCACCGACGGGCTCGTGCGCACCTCGTACCCGGTGATCGGCTTGCCGTTGCTGGCCGGGGCGGCGAAGCCGATCGCGACCTGACCCTCATCCCCCTGCGTGGGCACGGTGGGACGCTGCACCTGATCGGGCACATCGCTCACGACGACGGTGATGGTGCCGCTCGTGCGGCGATCGGGGTCCTCGGTCGCATCCTCGATCGTGTAGACGACGACGATGGTGCCCGACTTGAGGCTCGAGTTCGGCAGGATGCGGACGGTGTCGTCGGTGTGCGAGATCGTGGCGGGCTCGCCCGTGTTCTGCACCGTCGCATCGACGATCCGCAGCCGCTCCCCCGTCGACTCGTAGGGGTTGGAGTCGTTGACGAGCGGATTCGCCACCACCGCGCCATCGCCGCGCTGTGTCTCGTAGGAATCGGCGACGGCGACCGCGGGGGCGCGCGTCGAGCCCACGACGGTGACGTCGATCGTGCCCGGCACACTGAACGTGTCCCACCGCAGCAGCACCCCGAGCTGGAAGGTCGACCCCTTCGGGGTGTTGCGCGGCGTCGACACGGTGAGCACGGAGCCGGAGAGCGACGCGTCGAGCCGCGGCCCCATCCCCGTGAGCTCCGAGTAGGTCACTTCCTGCAGGATCTGCGCGTTCGGATGCCCGGTGGCGCTCCGCAGGTCGAAGGTCGTCGACTCGCCCACCTCGACCTGGATGCTCGGCGCGGTGAATGTCGGCGGGGTATCGCGGAACTCCGGATCGCCCACCATGATCGGCAGCGTGAGCTGGACCGTGTTCCCCTTCGGGTCGTCCTTCGATGCTCCATCCGTCACCGTGAACGAGATCGATGCGGGGCCCCGATAGTCGAGGGCACCCTGGAACCGGATGGTGTCCCTGTCGACGTAGCTGCTCGATCCGTCGCTCTGCACGCTCGTCACCGAGCCGGCATCGGGTATCCAGGCGCTCCGCCCCGACGGCACCTTCACGATGTCCGAGAGCTTCCACTCGCGCTCCTCGTTCATCGGCACGTACTGGATGGGCAGGTCGCGATCGATGTACGGCGGGTCGTCGAAGGACTCATCGACGGCGGCGGGAACGAGAATGAAGGCCGTCGCGCTCAGTCCGTCATCCGCGCTCGTCACGCGGTAGGCGATCGCCTGGCGCTGAGCACCAGGGCGCACCGTGATGCTGCCGTGGCGTTCGAGGATCACCTCGCCCGAGTCTGCGTTGGGGCCATCGAGGGCGATCTCGAGTGCGCTGTTGGGCCCCGAGGGGTTGAAGGCGTGCCCATCGAAGATGTCGACCGTCACCGCGCTCTTGCCCGCGATGTCCTTGAGGCTCACGTGGATGTCATCCGCCGACGGCGGCAGCAGCGGGGCGTCAGGCGTCACCTGCACGAGAACGTAGGCGACATCCGATCCGCCCGCGTCGTTCGTGAGCGTGTAGCGCAGCGAGAAGGAGCGCTCGGTGTCGGGCGCCGTGAGCACCAGATACTGGCCGCCCACGACCTCCGCCTCGATGCCCTCCGGCACGTCGAGCAGCTCGGGCTCGACCTTGATGGGCAGACCCTGCGGGTCGGAGTCGTTGGCCCGCAGATCCACCTGAGCGATGCGCCCCGGCCGCACCGAGACGCTGTCGGGCACCGCGTTGGGGTTGCTGAGCGCGTCGGGCGGCGGGATGACGGCGACCTTGATCTCGGCGACCCCGGTCGCGCCGAAGGTGTCGTACACCTGGTAGCTGAAGGTGTCGGTTCCCGAGACGCCGGATGCCGCGGTGTAGCGGATGAAATCGGCGCCGACCTCGTCGACGGTGCCGAGTGACGGCCCTACCGGCAGGCGCAGCAGCTGCGTCGAGTCGCCGTCGGGATCGATGCGGTCCAGCGGCAGATCGATCCGGATGCTTCCCCCGGACAGCACGCGCGCGACGACCGGGAGGGGCGCGGGATCGCGGTTCGAGGCCTCATCCAGCGGTGTCACCCGGAAGATGACGCTCGCCGCAGCCGACTCGCCGAAGCCGTCGAGCACCCGGTAGTCGACGCGATGCTCCCCCGGCTCGGTGGGCGCCTGGAAGCGCACGCGGTCGCCGCCGACGAAGGCGATGCCTGCCGCGGGCCCGGTGACGAGCTCAGCGGCCAGGAACATGCGCGCGTCGTCGGGGTGGTGGTCGTTCGCGAGCGCATCGACCGTCACGATGTCGCCGGCGCGCACCGTCACCTGGTCATCGCGCGCGACGGGCGGCTGGTGCTTGGTGAGGGCGGGCACCGGCACGACCGTGACGCCCGCGGTCGCCGTGCCCGCGCCGTCCGAGATCGTGTAGGTGAAGCTCACCTGGCTGGTGAGCGCCTGCGGCGAGGTCACGCGGATGAGCGTCGATTCGAGCAGTTCTACGACGACGCCCTTCGCGACGACATCCGCGGGGACGTCGACCGACTGCACCGCGAGGATCTGGCCCGTCGGGCTCACGTCGTTCGTGAGCACCGAGATCGTCGTCGGCTCATCACCGCGCAGATAGGCGGTGTCCTTGACCGCGATGGGCGGCAGGGTGCGATCATCGGGCACGGGCAGCACATCGATGCGGATGATGCCCACGCTCGAGAGGGAGCCGGCCGCGAGCGTGTACTCGAAGTAGTAGACGCCCGGCACTGATGCGGAGAAGCGCACCTCGTTCTTGTCGGTGTCGAGACTGGCGCTCGCCTCCGATCCCGGTTCCTGGATGCCGGTGATCGCGAGCGGGGCTCCCGAGGGCGAGATGTCGTTGACGAGCGGGGAGAGGATGAGCTGCTCGCCTGTGAATGCGGTGGCGAAGTCGGGCGTGCCGACGGGTTTCAGCGAGCCCGCGGGCTCGACCTTCACGACGAGGGTTCCGGTGGACACCTGGCCGCTGCCATCGGCGACCTGGAACTGCACCTCCTTCTCCCCCAGCTCCGACGTCTGGTGGGTGAAGGTGATGATCCCATCCGGCGTGAAGCGCACGAGGTCGCCGGACGTCGGCGCAGCACCCAGCAGGTACATGTCATCGCCGTCGGGATCGCGCCAGTTGGCGAGCACGTTGTACTCGACCGTCTGGTTCGCCTCGACCGAGACGGCCGAGCGGCGCACCTCGACGGGCAGCTCGTTGACACCCTCAGGCACGACACGGGCGAGCACATCGGCCGTCGCGGAGCCGCCCCGCCCGTCGTCGACCGTGTACGAGAAGCGGATGTTGCCCACGAAACCGGAGGCAGGCGTGAACTGCAGGGCACGGGCGCCATCGATGAGGTCGAGTCGGCCGGTGCCCTCGGCGATCCGCCCATGCTCGGAGATCACGAGCACATCGCCGTCGGGGTCGGAGTCGTTGTCGAGCACCGAGAGGATCGTGGTGCGACCAGGGCGGATGCCGACGTCGTCCGCGATCGCCGTAGGGTCGCGGTTGACGTCGGTGCGCTCTGCGAGCGTGTCCTCGAAGGACTGCAGCGCCGAGACCTCGTCGCCGATCTCCTCCGACTCCTCCTCCTCGGGAGGCGTCACGTCGTCCCAGTTGTCGACGAGACGCATCTCCTCGGCCATCACCCAGGCGTTGCCGTTCGCGGTGTCGTTGAGAACGACGATGTCGCGGTTGACCCGGAACACGAGCCGCCCCCCGCTGGGTGCCTGCGGGATGTCCTGCACGCCCGGCTGCTGCCCCTCACAGGCGAGCATGTAGAGCCGCGCCGCGCTCCACGCG
>JAEYUT010000065.1 GCA_023432305.1 Actinomycetes bacterium | reverse complement strand
CGTGCCGACGTCGCTCTATGAGGCAGCGCGCATGGACGGGGCGGGGGCCTGGCGGCGATTCCTCAACGTGACGGTGCCGATGCTGTCCAACACCTTCGCCTTCGTGCTGATCTTCGCGATGATCGCGGCGCTGCAGGCGTTCGATCAGATCTACGTGATGACGGGCGGCGGACCCTACGGGCATACGCAGACGATCGTCATGGAGATCTACACCTCGGGGTTCCGCCGACTCGAGCTGGGCTTCGCCTCGGCACTGTCGTATGTGCTACTGGGCGCGACGCTGATCCTCAGCATCGTCCAGATCATCTTCTTCGGACGACGAGAAAAGGACTTCGGATGAGCACGCTCGCCAGCACACGCCGAGTGCCCATGAGTCATCGCCGGCGGCAGCGGATCGTCTCAGCGCTCGCCTTCGCGGCACTGCTGGTTGCGGCAGCGTTCGTGCTGCTGCCGATCGTCATCATCGTCTTCACGGCCTTCAAACCCGTGGCGGAGGTCAACGCCTATCCTCCGACGTTGCTCCCCACCGAGTGGACGCTCGACAACCTCGCCCGCATCATGACCGAGCTGCCGCTCATCCGGCTCGCCCTCAACAGCCTGGTCTTTGCGGGAGGCGTGACGGTCTGCGCACTGGTGTTCGACTCTCTCGCCGCCTATGCGCTCGCCCGCATCGACTTCCGGGGGCGCAAGGTGCTGCTGGTGGCGATCATCGCCAGTCTGATGATCCCGTTCCAGGCGACGCTCGTGCCGGTGTATCAGCTCGTGGCAGAGCTCGGGTGGATCAACACCTATCAGGGGCTCATCGCGCCGCGTGCCGCCGATGCCTTCGGCATCTTCCTGCTGCGACAGTTCTTCCTCGCTCTTCCGCAGGACCTCGACAACGCCGCGCGCATCGACGGGGCCAGCGAGTTCCGGGTGTTCCGCAGCATCGTGTTGCCGAATGTCGTCCCGGCGCTTCTCACTCTCGGGCTGTTCACCTTCGTGAACAACTGGAACGATCTGCTGTGGCCGCTCGTATTCACCAACAAGGCGGAGATGGGCACCATCACCTCAGGGCTCACGCTGCTCACCGGCCCTGGCGGCATCATCCCGCACGGGGTCATGATGGCGGGCTCGCTGATCGCGGTCGTTCCGCTGATGCTCGGCTTCCTTCTGGTGCAGCGTCGCTTCATCGACAACATCGCGACGACAGGACTCAAATGATCCGCCCGTGGCATCGTGACGGCTCACTGCACTTCGGGGTGGGCATCGAGGACACCTTCGTTCCCCAGACGCGCCGCGGGGAGCGCGCAATCGACGAGTACGCGCTCACCGAACATGACATCCGCTGGCACTCGGACCTGGGGCTCGCCGCAGAGGCGGGCGCGCGCTTCGTGCGCTGGGGGGTGCCGTGGTATCTCATCCAACCCGATAGGGACCGGTGGGAATGGTCGTGGCTGGATGAGGTGTTCGACCGATTCGCCGAGCTCTCGCTGCGGCCGATCGTCGACCTCATGCACTACGGCACGCCGCTCTGGCTGGAGCGAGAGTTCGACGCGGCGGACTACCCCGACCGGGTGGCCGAATACTCGGTGCGCGTCGCTGAGCGCTACCGCGACACCGTGCACGACTACACGCCGGTGAACGAACCGATGATCCACGCGCTCTTCTCGGGAGAGTACGCCTACTGGCCTCCGTATCTCTCCGGGGAGGCGGGCCTGGTGCGTATGGTCCATCAGCTCGGTCGCGGCTTCGTCCTCGCTCAGCAGGGGATGCGCAACGTGCTCGGCACTGGGGGGACCTTCGTCCACGTCGACGCGGGCATGCGTTTCGTGGGCGACGAATCCGATGAGCAGGTGCGGGAGCGTGTGGAGCGACTGCGTCACCAGGTGTGGCTCGTCGAGGATCTCGTCACGGGACGCGTTGACGACAGCCACCCCCTGCGCCAGATGCTCGCGACCCATGGGGTGGGTGATTCCGAGCTGGACTGGTTCGCGACGAACTCTGTGGCACCGGACGTGTACGGCATCAACTACTACCCCCGCCATTCCACGGAGCTGATCGAGGCGGATGTGCATCACCTCGGAGGCTTCGAGGATCCGCGTCCTGTACTCGACGCAGGTGCCGAGGGCCTCACCGAGCTCCTGCGCGAGGCCGCAGGGCGATACGGTGCCCCCGTCATGCTCACGGAGACGTGCGTCACCGGAACGGTGCCGGAGCGCTCGGCATGGCTCGCAGAATCCGCGCAGGTTCTTCGAGATCTTCGTGCCGAGGGCATGGATGTCGTCGGGCACACCTGGTGGCCGCTGTTCGACATGTACGAGTGGACCTGGCGCCACTCGAGCGCCCCGCGCGAAGCGCACCGCCTCACCATGGGGCTCTTCGAGCTCGTCGAGACATCCGGTGGCCTGGAGCGACGCCGCACCCCGCTGGTCAGCGAGTTCCGCCGCGAAGCCGCCGACCCCCGCAATCAGATCCCCGTGCAGCAGAAGCAGAAGGAAGCAATGTGACGACCGCTCGACTGACCCTCATCGCCCCCGTGGGCGAGATCAACCGT
>JAEYUT010000384.1 GCA_023432305.1 Actinomycetes bacterium | reverse complement strand
TCGCTCTGCCATCCCTCGCCCATCCACCACCGCACCCAGGGAGCATCCGTGTCAGGGACCCACATCCGGCTCGACTACGAGAGCCTGCAGGAGCTGTCGAAGAACCTCAAGTTCGTCGTCGACGTGATGTCGAGGGACACCGAGATGGGGATCGGCGTCGGCGGCGTCGTCGGGCGCGCCGATCTCGCTGGCGCGGCCAACAGCTTCCGTGACTCGTGGGACAAGCGCCGGCTGGAGCTGCGTGACCAGTTCGAATGGCTGCAGGAGTCGGTGGAGAACATCGCAACCCAGTTCGCGACGGTCGACAAGGATCTCGCGTCGGGACTCTCTCAGGGCAGCGGCAACGCGCCCTCCGGCCAGAAGGCGGTGTGATCTCATGTGCTTCGCCTGCTACAACCCCATCCCGGACCCCATCCAGGGCGACCCTGACGCGGTCAGCGGCTACGCGAAGGCGTACGACGACACGGCGAAGGCTCTGCGCGATGCGGTCACCCAGCTCAAGGCGCTCGCCAATGGCAATGTCTCGATCGGCGAGTCGGTCGACGAGGTGCGCGATCGCGCGAACGAGGGCGTCACCGCGGCAGACGCTGTCGCCGTGCGCTACGAGGGCGCCGCCACGGCGTACACGCAGTACGCTGCAGCACTCGCAACGGCGCAGTCCACGGCCGAATCGGCTCGCCAGAGCATCGACACGAACAACCAGAACGGACACTACTGGCGCACTCGCCGCACGCAGCTCGAGTACCAGCGTCTGCTCGATCCGACCGACACGGAGGTCCTCGAGGATCTCGTGACGGCGACGACGAAGGCGCTCACGTACGACTCGGCGTATGCGACGTACCTCGACCGCTACCAGACGGCCGTCGAGAACCTCGACCAGGCCGCACGTGACGCGATCCGCACGCTGCACAACGCCGCCGAGCAGGCGGGCCTCAACGACAAGTGGTACGAGGCGTTCGTCGGCGACCTCGCCAACATCTGGGATCTCGCCTCGAAGTACCTCGGCCCCGTGCTCGAGGCGCTGCGCGAGGTGCTCAAAGTCCTCAAGGAGATCGTCGACATCCTCGCCCTGATCGTCACGGTGCTCTCGATCTTCATCCCCGCCCTCGCGCCCCTGGCGCTCGCGCTCACGGCCCTGTCCGCGATCCTCGCGATCGGTGTGTTCCTGTGCTCTCTCGTGCTCTTCGCTATGGGCCGCGAGTCGCTGGGGACGGTCATCGCGGACGGCATCGGCGCCGTGGTGAGCGTCGTCACAGCGAAGCTCGGCGGCGCGGGGAACAACCTCTTCGCGACCGTCGGTGAAGGCGTCACCCGGACGGGGGCGCAGCTCGCCGCCGCATTCGGGCAGCGGCAGGTCATCGTGACGACGGGGATCGCGACGCGTGCGGGCAATGAGGCATTGTCCGCGATCCTTCCGTCGACCATGTCCGCGAATGCTGCGCCGTTCCAGTTCGTATTCTCTGAAGGGCTCGACTTCACGCTCGGCAGCAGCAGTGAGGCCTGGAACATGGACGGGGCGGACCCCAGCGGACTCATCGCGGGGCTGCTCGACCAGCCGACGCTCGGCATTGCCACACCGGTGCTCGACGCGGTGACCCTCCCCGACGCCATCTTCGGCGAAGGCGGGATCACCGAGCGCTTCGGCGAGGTCGGAGAGGTGTGGGGGCAGATCGGCGCGGTGCCCTCCCGATGAAGTCCGGGTCGATCGTCCTCACTGAGGTGAACGGGTACTCTCGCGCTGATGGCTGAACTCGACAAGGTGGTCGCTGCGGATCTCGCGCACCGCATCATGGCGCATGTTTCGTTCCATTCGATGTACATCGCGCCTCCGGCGCTGTACCAGTACGTGATCCCCGACGGGCGCTACCTCGACCTGGAGGACCAGGCGGGTGTGTCCCGTCGGTTGCTGCTGATCTACAGCAAGGTGGGAGTGACGGGGTGGTACCGGCAGTGGAGCGCGCTGCTCACTCCGCGCGGTCTGCCGGTCGTGTCGCCCTGGTTCGTCGGGTACTCGGACAAGCAGCTCAAGCGCGATCACGCCGAGCTCACCCGGATGATCTTGTTCTGCTACCGGCAGAACAACGACGTGGTCCGTCCTGACACGATCGTGATCGATCCGTTGCAGGCGCCGACGCGGCTTGAGATCCCAGGGGACTGGCCTCTGCCTGGATTGAACGGCCTCACAGGCGGAACCGACTGGTCCGGCCGATCGGATCGGTACCCACAGTGGCCGCCCGCAAATGGCTGAGCTCGACAAGGCGGTCGCCGCGGATCTCGCGCACCGCATCATGGCGCATGTCTCGTTCCATTCGACGTACATCGCGCCTCCGGCGCTGTACCAGTACGTGATCCCCGACGGGCGCTATCTCGACCTGGAGGATCAAGCGGGTGAGTCTCGCCGTCTGCTGCGGATCTACAGCAAGGTCGGCGTGACGGGGTGGTACAAACAGCGCAGCGGGCTCCTCACTCCGCGCGGTCTGCCCGTCGATTCGCCCTGGTTCGTGGGGTACACGGACAAGCAGCTCAAGCGCGACCACGGCGCGCTCGCGGAGACGATCCGGTTCTGCTACCGGCAGAACAACGACGTGGTCCGTCCCGACACGATCGTGATCGACCCTATGCAGACGCCGACACGGCTCGAGATCCCGGCGGACTGGCCTCTGCCGGGATTGAACGGCCTCACCGGCGGAACCGACTGGGGTGGGCGATCCGACGACCCGTCCGATCCCACCTACGGGCGCTCGCGAAGGCCGCGCGCTGATGGCTGAACTCGACAAGGCGGTCGCCGCGGACCTCGCGCATCGCACCATGGCGCACATCTCCTACCACTCGACCTACATCGATGCGCCTGGGACGTACCAGTTCGCGCTCCCCGACGGGCGCTATCTGCTGATGAGCGACTACCTCATCAAGCCCCGCCGGATCTTGATGTTCGCCTCCACGACGCCGGTCAAGCGCCCCGTGCGCGACATCACCGCCTCGATCGGGCGGCCTCGCAAGCTGCCCCAGACAGGGCCGTGGTTCGTGGGCTACACGCCCCGACAACTCAAGCGCGCCCACAAGCTCGTGCAGTGGGCAGCCAGCTTCTCGTATCGCAATGTCGACGATCGACGCGAGCCCTCGGCGATGCTCATCGATCCGATGCGCGAACCCGAGCGCATGCAGATCCCCGACGAGTGGATCCGACGAGACATCGACGGCAAGGAGATCCCCCGATGAGTCGCAACTACGCCGACGGCGTGCTCCGCCTGGATCTGAGCACCGCCTGGATCGACCTTCCTGGCCCCGATGACGATGCGGCAGCAGGCATCGCCGAGATCGTCGCGTCGTTCAGCGGCGTCGCCGACGAGGCGCGAGTCCGCCTCGCGCACGCGCTCGCGGTGGTGCAGGGGATCGCGGCCCGACTGCCTGCGGGCTCACGCCGCAGCTCGGCGCTCATCCTGTCCCCGGAGTCGGGGCGCGTGGACGCGCTCCTGAGCATCCGGGCGAGTCGTGTGACGGCGAACGCGTACGACAACTATCTGGAGGCGGCGACGGGCTACACCGGAGATGGCGTGGACGCGCTCGTCAACCGCGTGGTCGAGGAGCTCGAACTTCCAAACGGTCGCGCGATCCTCAGCCGCGACTACCAGCTGCCTGCGAATGAAGGCGGGGTTCCGGCGCCGGCGACGGAGCGCGCCTTCCTCGCCCTGTTCCTGTCCGAGTCCGACACCGCGGTGGAGCTCATGTTCATGACGCAGAACCTCGCCCTGCTCGACGACGCACGCTCGTTCCTTGTGGCTCTCGCCTCGGGCGAGAAGGCCTGGTTCGCCGGGGAGGAGGGCCGATGACGCAGCCGAGCACACCCCAGTTCGAGCTCCCGGGCAAGTGGGGCCGCATCAACCTGGCGTCGGAGCTCACTATCCAGCGGTCCATCCGTCAGGTCGTCGATGAGGTCACGGTTCGACGCGACGACCTCGCGACGCCGCGCGCCGAGATGCGCCGCCGCTTCCAGAAGGCGGCGGAGCTGGCCCGTGAGGGCGGGGCGACCGACTTCTACGTGGCGTTCAACATCGTTCCGGGCATCCCGCTCCCGGCGTGGATCGCCGTGTTTCTTCCCCGGGTGGGGGAGGCTGAGCTGAAGGAGATCGGGGCGGGAGCCCTCGTCGACTTCCTCGACAAGGGCATGTCCGGATGGAGCGGCGACGACGCCGACGTGCGCCCCGGCGTGCCCGCGGGCGATGACGCCATCCATGCCGTGCGCCACTCCTGGCGGCGCGTGCGCGACATCGTCGAGGGCGAGGTCGAGCAGCGCTTCGAGTTCGTCGAAGCCGACTACTGGATCGCCGCGCGCGAGCCCGAGCGCATCGCGCTGCTCACGTGCTCCACCGCGCTCGCCGACTACGAGGAGGAGATGCTCGCGCTCTTCGATGCGATCGTCTCGACTCTGCGGTGGCCTGTCGACGCCGCCATCAGCACGCTCGTGAGGCCCGACCCGACTGAGGCGGTCAGCTTATGATCGCGGCGCTCATCGGAGGCGGCATTCTGCTCGTGGCAGCGCTCGCGGCCGCCATCTGGGCCATCGGAGCCGGTCGGCGCCTATCTTCCGCAGTCGTTCGAGCAGAAGCGGTCGGTGGGTCGCGTGTGGCACTTCACCGCAGGTGAGCACATCGCGCACGTTCATCCGATCGAGAGGATCGTGCTGGCGGCGATGTTCGGTGGCGAACCGCGCCCGGGCGACAGGTTCGTGCTCGAGCGCGAGGATGTTGACTGGCGTGTGCGAGTGTCGGACGCCGTCGTCGAGGCGATCCGCGCGCAACGATCGCTGTTCGGCGAGGAACGCCCCAGGGCTCCCTGGATGCGGGCGCTGGTCGTGGCCGCAGCCGTGCTGGGGGCAGTGGGCCTGGTGATCGGCGCAGCGGGGGCCGAGGCGGGATCAGCGTTGCTCGCGTGGGCGATCGTAGGCGCGATCGTGTTGGCGGGCGTCGCGATCGTGACTGCGCTCCTGCCCGCGAAATCCGCCTCAGAGCGCGACTATCTCCAGGGGTGCGCAACCTCGGAGCGTGGGTGTGCACGACCGCCGACCCTGATCTCGCTCTCGCGGGGTGGGCCATGATCTGGAACCTGCCTGGCCCGTGGAAGTCGGCTGTCCCTGGGTCGGTGGCGCGTCTGTCGATGATGGACCGCAGCTTCGTTCGCGGTGACTACCGGCCCGCACGGCCCGCCACCTTCTGACGCGTCAGTCGGCGCAGACCTCTAGAGAACCAGGTGGGGACGCCTCCCCATCG
>JAEYUT010000366.1 GCA_023432305.1 Actinomycetes bacterium | reverse complement strand
GGAACGGCACCTCGCGCCATCCGAGGTGCGGTGCCCAGCGCACGAGCCCGTCCTGGGCGCGCACGAGCCCCGGCACCGCGAGCCCGATGCCGATGATGCGCCGTTCGCGGGCGGGGCCCGTGCGCAGCTGCTCGACGAGCTCGCCGATGATGGCGGCGGTCTCCTCGGGTCCGGTGATGTGGTCGACCGAGTGGCGGATGCGATGCTCGATGGAGGCGCCGAGGCCGACGACGGCCACATTGACGGCGTCGATCTCCGGGTTGACGGCGATGATCGCGGGGCGCGGATCGGGGAGCACGCGCCGCGACGGACGCCCCACGCGGTTGGTGACGGTGGGATCGGTCTCGTGGACGAGCCCGAGCTCGGCGAGCTCGGCGACGAGCGCGCCGATGGTGGAGCGGTTGAGGCCGGTGAGGGCAGTGAGGTCCGCCCGCGACGGGCCGCCCCCGCGATGCACGAGCTCCAGGACCGTCGAAAGGTTTCGACGCCGGACGGAGTCGACGGTGTCGCCCAGAGTGCTCACCTGGACGACATTAGCGCCTGGGAGCAGTCGAGACGGCAGGCTCACGCCGGGCCGGCAGGTATCGAACCGTTATTTTGTTGTGCTTGACGGCAATTCGGCACCCTGCGTATGATCGCGGCATCCCAACCACTTTCGACGCAGGTGTCGAAACTTTCGAGAGGTGTTCGAAGATGAACAAAGCCCGAATCACCCGGGCCGGAGCCGTCGCCGCGGCGACCGCACTGGCCGTCGGCGGACTCACCGCCTGCACCACGGACAACGCCAACAGCAACGACGGCGACGTCACCATCACCTGGTGGCACAACGCCACCGCCGACCCGCAGAAGGCCATGTGGGAGGAAGTCGCGAAGGAGTTCGAGGAAGCCAACCCCGGCGTCAAGGTCGAGGTCACCGGCTACCAGAACGAGGACCTGCAGCGCACCCTCATCCCCAACGCGCTCGCCTCGGGCGACGCCCCCGACATCTTCATGGTCTGGCCCGGCGGCGAGGTCCGCTCGCAGGCCGAGGCCGGCCACCTCCTGGACCTCACCGACGTGCTCTCCGAGACCATCGCCGAATACGGCGGAACGGTGAAGCCGTGGCAGGTCGACGGCAAGCAGTACGCCATCCCGTACACCTTCGGCATCGAGGGCTTCTGGTACAACAAGGACCTCTTCGAGCAGGCGGGCATCACCGAGCTGCCCGAGACGCTCCCCGAGCTCCAGGATGCCAACGAGAAGCTCAAGGCCATCGGCGTCGCGCCCATCTCGGTCGGCGCGGGCGACCTGTGGCCGGCCGGCCACTGGTGGTACCAGTTCGCCCTCGCCGCGTGCTCCACGGAGACGCTGCAGACCGCGATCCCGGCGCTCGACTTCAGCGACCCCTGCTGGGTCGAGGCGGGCGAGTTGCTCCAGGACTTCGTCGCCACCGAGCCCTTCCAGGACGGCTTCCTCGCCGCCTCCGGCCAGCAGGGCGCCGACAGCTCCGCGGGTCTCGTCGCCAACGGCAACGCCGCCATGGAGCTCATGGGCTCGTGGAACGCCGGCCAGATCGGCTCGCTCACGCCCGACGCTGAGGTTCCCGAGTGGCTCGGCTGGTTCCCCATGGTGTCCGTCCCCGGCACGGCCGGCGACCCCACCATCACCATGGGCGGCGGCGACGGCTTCGGCGTGCACAAGGACGCCCCGGCCGAGGCTGTCGAGCTGCTGAAGTACATCGCCAGCGCCGACGTGCAGAAGCGCTTCGCGGAGACCGGCGCCGGCATCCCGGCTCACCCGGAGGCCGTCGACTCGCTCACCGACCCGAGCCTCAAGCAGATCGCGGAGGGCCTCGCCGGCTCGTCCTACGTCGCGCTCTGGCTCGACAGCGACCTCGGACCGACCTTCGGCTCGCCGCTCAACCAGGCCATCGTGAACCTGATGGCGGGCACCGGCACGCCGCAGGACATCGTCAAGGTCCTGGAAGACACGGCCGCGTCGCTCTGACCGAGACGCTGACTGACACAGCATGACCAGCATCATTCAGGCAGGGCCCGCGGTCTCCGCGGGCCCTGCCGCCCCACACGCACCCGCCTCGCGCGACCGCCGCACGGCCGACAAGCGCAAGTGGCTCGAGATCGCCCTCTTCGCAGGGCCCGCGCTGCTCGTGTTCGTCGGCTTCGTGATCCTCCCGGTCGTCCTCGCCGCCGTCTACAGCTTCTACAACTGGAACGGCCTCACCGCCCTCGAGCGCTTCATCGGGTTCGACAACTACGCTCGCGCTCTCGGCGACCCGCTCTTCATCAAGTCGATCGGCAACAACTTCACCATCGCGATCGCCTCGATCCTCATCCAGGGACCGCTCGCGATCTTCGTGGCGCTGCTCCTCAACCGCCGCATGCGGGGACGCACCATCGTGCGCGCCGCCATCTTCGTCCCGTACGTGATCGCCGAGGTCATCGCGGGTCTGTCGTGGAAGCTCCTGCTGTCGCCCCGCGGCGGCGTGAACGCCTTCCTCACCTCGATCGGACTCGGCGACCTCACCCAGCCCTGGCTCGCGAACCCCGACACCGCACTGTGGGTGATGTTCTTCATCCTCACGTGGAAGTACCTCGGCTTCGCGATCCTGCTCATGCTCGCCGGACTCCAGGGTGTGCCCGACGAGCTCGCCGAAGCCGCGGCGATCGACGGTGCGAGCTGGTGGAAGATCCAATGGCACATCACCATCCCGCTGCTGGGTCCGACCATCCGCATCTGGGCGTTCCTGTCGGTCATCGGATCCCTCCAGCTGTTCGACATGGTGTGGGTCACCACCAAGGGCGGCCCCGTCGGCGCCACCAGCACCATGGCGACCTACATGATCCAGTACGGCCAGGGCCAGCCGGGCTACGGAAGCGCGATCGCCGTGATCCTCTTCCTCATCTCGCTCGTCATCGCGCTGCTCTACCAGCGTCACGCGATGCAGCGCGACCTCGGCGACGAGAAGAAGGGGACTGACCGATGACCAGTGCGCACACCACCGCGGTGCCCACCGCGACGCCCGTCGGCACCCCGTCGGCGTGGCGCCAGCCGTTCGTGTACGTCGTCGCGCTCACGGCGGTGGCGGTCTCCGTCATCCCCGTCGTGTACGTGTGGATCAGCGGATTCCGCACGAGCGCCGACCTCAACGCGAACCCGGGAGGCTGGCCCGACCCCTGGTCGGTCACCAACTACGCGAACGTCCTCGGAAGCTCGCGCTTCTGGGGTTCGCTGATGTCGTCGTCGCTCGTCGCCGTCGGCACGACCGCGGGAACGGTGCTCCTCGGGCTCTGCGCGGCGTTCGTGATCGCGCGGTACACGTTCCGCGGACGCCAGATCCTGTACTCGTTCTTCGCGGCGGGACTCATGTTCCCCGTGACCGTCGCGGCGCTCCCGCTCAGCATCCTGCTGCGCGACCTGAAGCTCAACGGGACGTTCGCGGGCCTCATCATCCCCCAGATCGCGTTCGCGCTCCCGGTGACGATCATCATCCTGGTGCCGTTCCTGCGGGCGATCCCGAACGAGCTCGAGGAGGCCGCCCAGCTCGACGGCGCGAGCCGCATCGGGTTCTTCTGGCGGATCGTGCTGCCGCTGTCGGTTCCCGGGCTGGTCACGGTGGGCGTGCTCGCGTTCCTCGGCTCGTGGAACGCGTACCTGCTGCCCCTGCTCGTGCTCGGCGCCGGCGGCATGCCGCAGGATCTGTGGACGCTGCCGCTCGGCGTGCAGCAGTTCTCCACGCAGTACTCGCAGGACACGGGTGCCGTGCTCGCCTACACCACACTGGCGATGGTCCCTGCTCTCGTGTTCTTCCTCGCCGCTGAGCGCCGCATCGTCGGCGGTCTCACCGGCGCCGTGAAGGGATAGACGGTGTCGTTCGACGTCGATGTCGCGCCCGTGTGGCGTGACACCAGCAAGCCCCCCGCGGAGCGGGTGGAGGCGCTCATCTCCGAGATGACGCTCGAGGAGAAGCTCGGGCAGCTGTACGGGATCTGGGTGGGGGCGGATGCCTCCGGCGGCGAGGTCGCCCCCAACCAGAACGAGATGGCCGCCGACATCGACATCGACGAGCTGCTGCCGACGGGGCTCGGTCAGCTGACCCGCCCCTTCGGCACGGCCCCGGTCGACCCGGCCCTGGGTGCGCTGTCCCTGCAGCGCACCCAGGAGCGGATCGTCGCCTCGAACCGCTTCGGCATCCCCGCCGTCGCCCACGAGGAGTGCCTTGCGGGCTTCGCCGCTTGGGGGGCGACCGCGTATCCGGTGCCGCTCGCGTGGGGTGCCACGTTCGATCCGGAGCTTGTGCGCGAGATGGCGGGCCGCATCGGCGCCGACATGCGCCGCGTGGGCATCCATCAAGGGCTCGCGCCCGTGCTCGACGTCGTACGCGACGCGCGCTGGGGCCGTGTGGAGGAGACGATCGGCGAGGATCCGTACCTCATCGGCACGATCGGCACCGCCTACGTGCAGGGCCTCGAACGCGCCGGCATCGTCGCCACGCTCAAGCACTTCGTGGGGTACTCGGCCTCGCGCGCCGGGCGCAACCTCGCGCCCGTGTCGATCGGGCACCGCGAAGTCGCGGACGTGCTGCTGCCGCCGTTCGAGATGGCGATCCGCGAAGGCGGCGTGCGCTCCGTCATGAACGCGTACACCGACCTCGACGGCGTGCCGAGCGCCGCGGATGCGCGCCTGCTCACCGAGCTGCTGCGTGACACCTGGGGCTTCGAGGGCACCGTCGTCGCCGACTACTTCGCGGTGGGATTCCTCGCCGTGCAGCACGGGATCGTCGCCGCCGAGGACTGGGGCGCCGCCGCAGCGGCCGCGCTCACAGCCGGCATCGACGTGGAGCTGCCGACTCTGCGCGGCTACGGCGCACCCCTCGCCGAGGAGGTGCGCGCGGGCCGCGTCGACGAGTCGCTCGTCGACCGGGCGCTGCGTCGGGTGCTCCTGCAGAAGATCGAGCTGGGGCTCCTCGACGACGCCTGGTCGG